>DFPL01000054.1 GCA_002377245.1 Enterobacteriaceae bacterium UBA3516 | reverse complement strand
GATCGCAATCACCCTACCCTTTCCCGCCAGCAAACCCAGCTTTTCAATGCCTGGGATAAACTCTATCCAGTGACCGCCTGGGAGTGCCTGCGCGACGAGCGTATTGCCAAAGTGCAGGGGAATCACAATCCGTACGTCCAGCGCGCTTGCCAGGCGCAAAAGAGCTAACCTACACTAGCGGCAATTGTTTCTTTGTGTACCCCTCACCCTCGCCCTCTCCCCAAAGAGGAGAGGGGACTGTCCGTGCTCACATTTTTTGTGGAATTCCCTTAATACCCTGCCGTTAAATCATCCACCGTGCGCGGGTCAGACGCACCGTACAGGGTGCCATCCGGGCCGACCATAATACTTTGTGTGCTGCCCATTGCTTCTTTTACTGCCACCTTCTGCCCTTTCTGCTCAAGCAGTTTAAGGGTGTCCGGGCTAAAGCCCTTTTCGACGCGTAGTTCATCCGGCAGCCATTGATGATGGAAGCGCGGCGCATTCGTGGCTTCGGCGACGTTCATCCCAAAATCGATGCTGTTCACGACCATTTGCAGAACAGTGGTAATAATTCGGCTACCACCAGGGCTACCGGTAACCAGCCAGGTTTTCCCGTCTTTCACCACGATAGTCGGCGACATCGACGACAGCGGACGTTTGCCCGGCCCCACGGCATTGGCATCGCCGCCCACCAGCCCGTAAACGTTAGGCACACCAGGTTTAGCCGAGAAGTCATCCATCTGGTTATTCATCAGAATGCCGGTATTGCCCGCCACGATGCCCGAACCAAAGGTCGTGTTTAACGTGTAGGTGACCGAAACAGCGTTGCCATCTTTATCCACAACCGAGTAATGCGTGGTTTGATTACTCTCGTAAGGCTCCAGTTTGCCGGGGCGAATCTGGCTGGAGGGTTTCGCCTTATTCACATCGATCTGCTGGGCCAGTGATTTGGCGTAATCTTTATTGGTCAGCGCCTGCCAGGGGACCTTAACGAAATCGGGATCGCCTAGATATTCCGACCGGTCGGCATAGGCGTATTTTTCAGCTTCTGCCATCACCTGCAAGGTATCCGCACTGCCAAAACCGTATTTCGCGAGATCGAAATTCTCCAGGATATTAAGGATTTGCACGATATGAATGCCACCGGAAGAAGGTGGCGGCATGGAAAAGACCTGATAGCCACGGTACTCCCCGCTAATCGGCGTACGCTCGATGGCTTTGTAATTTGCCAAATGATCCTTGGTGATAAGGCCACCGTTTTTGCTCATCTCTTCGGCAATCTGATCGGCTATCGAACCTTTGTAGAAGGCCTCGGGCCCCTTCTCAGCGATCATCTCAAGGCTTTTACCCAGATTAGCCTGTACCAGCTTGTCGCCCTTTTTCAGCGGCTCTCCGTCTTTCCAGAAGATAGCTTTACTGTTTTCGTGATTCGGCAAGACTTCGCTGCCATAAACTTTCAGATCATCAGCCAGCGCGTCATTAACCACAAAGCCCTGCTTCGCGAGTTTAATGGCTGGCTGCACGACTTTGTTGAGCGGCAGGGTGCCATATTTTTCCAGCGCCAGTGAGAAGCCCGCTACCGTGCCCGGCGTGCCTGAGGCTAAATGGGAGGTCAGGGATTTTTTACTGTCAGGATTGCCCTGATCGTCGAGGAACATATCACGCGTGGCCGCAGCAGGGGCCATCTCGCGAAAATCGATGGCCGTAATATTACCGTCTTTGGTGCGGATCATCATAAACCCGCCGCCGCCGAGGTTACCGGCCTGGGGGTGCGTCACCGCCAGCGCGTAACCCACCGCAACGGCCGCATCGACGGCATTGCCCCCCTGTTTGAGAATATCAACCCCAACCCGGGTCGCGGTTTCATCCACCGAGGCCACCATCCCCTGCTTCGCCCGGACGGGGTGGAAGACATCGGCTTCAACGCCATAGGACACAGGCGCGGGTGCCGCTACGGGCGGGGGAGCGGCTGCAACGCTAAAACATCCTCCCGCCGTCAGAGCGGCTATCGCCACCCAACGTGCAAACTTCTGCTTCATCATCGTCGTTCTCCAGATTTGGGGCGACAGTCCCCGCTTAAGCCTGGTTCAGAACTCTTAAAAGATCATCGTCATGGCGAAAAGCAAGTAAACTTAGGAGAAGCCTCAGACGGAGGAGATGACGATGAAACGACTGATTATTATGGCGGCGTTTTTGCCGTTGACCGCATTCGCACAGCCGATAAATACCTTAAATAACCCTAACCAGCCGGGTTACCAGATCCCCAGCCAGCAGCGTATGCAAACGCAAATGCTCAATCAGCAACAGCAGCAGAAAGGGATGTTAAACCAGAATCTGCAGACACAAACGCGTCTGCAACAACAGCATCTCGAAGCGCAGATAAACAACAATTCTCAGCGAGTACTCCAGGCACAACCTGGCGAACTTGACCCCGGCAGGCAGCAAATGCTGCCTAACAATAACAGCGGTATGCTGAGCCAGGGGGCCAACAGTGAGGCGTCCCTTACGCAGCAACAGCATATGCTGCCGCCGAGGCAGACCAACGGCATGCTGAATCAGAACACTAACAGCACGCCGCAGGCCAACATTCCGTTAAAAACGGTCACGCCTTAAGGTTGAAAATGCGGCCCGATGACGTCAATCGCATCGGTGCAGATACAGTCAACGCCCCAGCGAAGCAGTTCTGCTGCACGCTGCGGGTTGTTGACGGTATAGACCAGAATATGTAATCCCGCGTCACGCAGCGCGGCAACACGCGCCTCATCAAGCAAACGATGATTAAGATGAATCGAGACGCAGCCGAGACGCGTCGTCAGCTCACGCCAGTCATCCCGCCATTCGTCCAGCAGCAGCCCACGGGGTAATTCCGGTGCGGCCTGTTGAGCGGCTTCCAGAGCATCAATCTCAAAAGACGATAACAGCGGCGCCACCATGCCCTGCCACAACTCGCGTGCAGCAAGGGCCACGACTTTGCCGGTCAGCGGGCCCGTACCGGTGGTCGGCTTTATTTCGATGTTTGCCAGCAATCCGCGATCGCGGCAGCGCTGTGCCACGTCAAATAACTCTGGCAGAGGCTCGCCCTTAAATTCACCGCTAAACCAACTGCCCACGTCAACGTTCAACAGATCGTTCCAGTCCAGATGCCCTGCCACACCCCAGCCGTTGCTGGTGCGCTCAAGGTTGTCATCGTGGAGCAAAAAAATATGCCCGTCTTTAGACAGCTTGACGTCGAACTCAATCATGGTGTGACCGTAGCGGGCCCCCACGTCAATCGCCGCCAGCGTATTTTCCGGTGCCAGTTTTCCGCCGCCACGGTGGGCGACAATATGGGGGTAAGGCCAGTTGCTCATACACGTTGTCCTGTTTCACCGTCGAAGAGGTGCAGATGATTTTCCGGCAGATGCAGCCATAGTGTACTGCCCTGCGCCGGGCGTTCCTGATGCGGCAAACGCACCACCAGTTTGTGGTTGCCCCAGCGACCGTGCGCCAGGTTATCTGCACCGAGCATTTCCAGGGTATCCAGAACCAGCGGCACACCGCCTGCGGCCTGTGAGCTTAACGCAATATGTTCCGGGCGGATACCCAGCGTCATTTTGCGCCCGGCGTAACCGCGGTAGAACCAGTTGATCGGCAGCGCCATGCCGCTGTCGAGTTCAAAGTGGGTTCCGGTGTTGCTGATACGCCCATCAAGCAGATTCATTGCCGGGCTGCCGATAAAGCTCGCCACAAAGCGGCTGGCGGGCTTCTCATAGACCTCAATCGGGGTGCCTATCTGCTCGGCCACACCTTTGTTCATCACCATCACACGCTGCGCCAGGGTCATGGCTTCGACCTGGTCATGCGTCACGTACAGAGAAGTGGTTTTCAGACGGCGGTGCAAGTGCTGAAGCTCAAGGCGCATCTGTACACGCAGCTTAGCGTCGAGGTTGGAGAGCGGCTCATCAAACAGGAACACCGCCGGATCACGCACAATCGCACGACCCATCGCCACGCGCTGGCGCTGCCCACCGGAAAGTTCACGCGGACGGCGTTTAAGTAAGCCGTCGAGTTCCAGAATGCGGGCTGCTTCTTTAACCCGTTCGGCAATATGCTCTTTGCCCATATTGCGAATTTTCAGTCCCCACGCCATGTTCTCTTCCACGCTCATATGCGGGTAGAGTGCGTAGTTCTGAAACACCATCGCGATGCCGCGATCTTTAGGCTCCATCTCGGTCACGCGCTGGCTGTCGATCCAGATGTCGCCCGCGCTAACACGCTCAAGCCCGGCCACCATACGCAGCAATGTGGATTTGCCGCAGCCTGACGGCCCAACCATCACAATGAATTCGCCATCGGCTACGTCCAGTGTTAACGGTTGAATAATCTGCGTTTTACCGTTATCCCAACTCTTGGTTACGGCCTGTAATTTTAATCCTGCCATCTTATTTCTCACTGTCGACCAGGCCACGAACGAACGCGCGCTGCATGGCTAAAACGATAACAACCGGAGGGATCAGCGTAAGCAACATCGCTGCCATCACCTGGTTCCATTGTGTGGTGCCCTCGCCCGTGGCGATCATGCCCTTGATGCCTGCAACGGCAGTGCCCAGATTGACATCGCTGACGATCAACAGCGGCCACAGATACTGGTTCCAGCCGTAGATAAAGGTGATCACAAACAGGGCAGCCAGATTGGTTTTTGACAGCGGCAGGACAATGTCCCAGAAAAAGCGCATCGGTGACGCGCCATCAATGCGCGCGGCTTCAATCAGCTCATCCGGCAGCGTCATAAAGAACTGGCGGAACAGGAACGTTGCGGTGGCCGACGCCATCAGCGGCAGCGTCAGACCCGTATAACTGTCGAGCATTTTCAGGTTAGCGATAACCTCCACCGTCGGGAAAATACGCACTTCTACCGGTAGCATCAGGGTGATAAAAATCATCCAGAAGAAGAGGTTACGCAGCGGAAAACGGAACCAGACGATGGCAAAAGCAGACAGCATCGACACGGCGATTTTCCCCACGGTAATGGAGAAGGCCATGATGAAACTGTTGGTCAGCATCAGCCAGAACGGCGCGCTGTTTACCCCCACGCCCTGCGTCCAGATGGTGCGCAGGTTTTCCCATAAATGCGTGCCGGGGATCAGCGTCATCGGCGTGTCGTATACGGCCTTGATGTCCAGAGTGGCGGTAACAAACGCGACGTACATCGGAAAAAGGATCGTCACAATGCCCAGAATCAGCATGATATGACTGAATAAGGTCAGCCCGGGGCGATTCTCAATCATTGGTAGCGCACCTTACTTTCAACATAACGGAACTGCACGACGGTCAGCACGATCACCAGGAACATCAGCACCACCGACTGCGCAGCAGAAGCTGAAAGATCCAGTCCGACAAAACCTTCGCGGTAAATCTTATAAATTAGCGTCGTCGTCGCCTGTACCGGCCCCCCCGCCGTCGCGGCGTCGATCACCGGGAAGGTGTCGAAGAAGGCATACACCAGGTTGACCACCAGCAGGAAGAAACTCACCGGTGCAATCAGCGGCAGTGACAATTTGAAGAAGCGGCGAACAGGCCCTGCACCGTCGATCGCAGCGGCTTCCACCAGCGAACGCGGGATGGATTGCAGCGCGGCGAAGAAGAACAGGAAGTTGTAGCTTATCTGCTTCCAGACGGAGGCGAAGACTACCAGGAACATCGCCTGGCCGCTGTTCTGCGCGTGGTTCCAGTCGTAGCCAAACTGCTCAAGAAAATGGGTAATCAGCCCGCGACCCGGGTTAAAGAGGAAAATCCATAACACGGCAGCGACGGCAGGGGCGACAGCATAGGGCAGCAGCATCAGCGTCTGATAAATGCGACTGCCGCGCACCACGTTATCCACCAGGGCAGCAAAAAACAGCGAAGTGAAGAGCCCAAAGAAGGTCACCAGCGCACTAAAGCGCATCGTCGTCCAGAAGGAGTCCAGATAGTAGCTGTCACGGAACAGCCCGACGAAATTGTCCAGCCCAACGAAGGTACTGGAAAGCCCAAAGGGATCCACGCTTTGTACGGAGTACCATAACGCTTCGCCCGCAGGCCAGATAAAGAAAATAACGGTGATAACCAGTTGGGGCGCGACCAGCAGATAGGGCAGCCAGCGGGAACGAAACACCGGACGGGATGAGGACATAGTTAAGCTCTGAGTTGTATTTTCCCCTCACCCTAACCCTCTCCCCAGAGGGGCGAGGG
>DFPL01000321.1 GCA_002377245.1 Enterobacteriaceae bacterium UBA3516 | reverse complement strand
ATAGGGTTCAAAGTCGGGTATGCGTTCAAGGCAGATACCATCGATGAACTGGCGGAAAAGATAAACTTTCCCGCTGATGCATTAAAAGCATCAATAAATAAAGTTAATACCTATTCGGATAATAAGGCAGACCCAGATTTTAATCGCAAACCTGAGCATCTTGTTAAAGTTGATACTCAAGCCGGGCCTTATTATGCGTTGAAAGGGTTGCGCGCATTTTTCCTGACCTTAGGCGGCGTCAAGGTGAACGTTCATATGCAAGCCCTGGATGATAAAGGCAATCCGATTAAAGGCCTGTTTGTCACCGGGCAAGATATTGGTGGTCTTTATGATTCAACCTACGACTTGCTTGCTGAAGGTTCCGCCAGCAGTTTTGCACTGACATCGGGCAGAATTGCTGCAAATTATATTGCTGATAATAAAAAGTAAGGCGTCATGGCATTCTCTCCGGCCATGGTGTTTTAAAGATTATCACCATTAAGAATAAGCGCAGCCGATTAGGGCTGTGCTTTTTTCTTAGACATGTCAGCCTTCAGTCTCTCAGCGAAATTTATCTGCACATCAACAGATACCATCTTCTCTAAAAAAGTATGCCGCTTAAAAACTGGAAACTGTTAAAAACTGGAAAACTTATGAAAAAAATAACGTTATCTTTAATCGCTACAGCTAGCTTATTGTTTATCGCCTCTACGGCTGTTCATGCAGCTGATACATATAAAGACGGTACGTATACAGGTAAAGGACAAGGCAAGGAGGGAGAAGTAGAGGTCACGGTGAAAGTCAATGCGGGTAAAATTGCTGATGTGGAGGTGGTTAAACATCAGGACACCGACGCAATGATGCAGGGCGTGATTGATAATATCATTCCAGAGATCATTGAGAAGCAAACCGTTGAGGGCGTTGATGCAGTCACGGGAGCCACGATGTCCAGCAAAGGGGTACTAGAGGCATCGAAACAAGCGCTGGATCAAGCGAAGCCTTGAGCCTGTAACGACAGCAAGGTCGATGCAGAGGGTCCTGAATGCGTTTGATGAGGCGCCAGAGCGCGAAGTTCAGGGCTAAGAGAAAGGTTGCGCCATTCCGCAGTCATGCGGAATGGCGCTCAGGCACTACGCGGCGTTCTGGTGCAGTTTAAACAGGCTGACCGCCTCTAACAGCTCTTCAGCCTGGCGCTGCATTTGGTGCGCGGCCGCAGAGGATTCCTGCGACAGCGTGGCATTTTGCTGGGTCGCCGTGTCCATGTGGGTCACGGCGACATTCACCTGATCGATACCGGTACTTTGCTCCTTGCTGGCCNNGCCAGAATATTGGTCTGGAAGGCGATGCTGTCAATCACCCCGATGATGCTGTTAATTTCGCTGGAGAGCTGGTGAATATCGCTCATAGTCTGCACCACGCGCTCCACGGCTTCTCCACCTTGACCGGCGATAGCAAAGGCATCACGGGCGATGGTGCTGGCAAAGCGTGAGTTTTCGGCATTGCTCTTCACTACAGAGGTCAGCTCTTCCATTGAGGCTGCGGTTTGCTCCAGCGCGCTGGCCTGCGCTTCATTACGGGAAGAGAGTTCGCGGCTACCGGTGGCAATCTGCACCGAGGCCGATGCGATAGATTCGGTGCTGTGACGCACGCCATGAACAATGCGGGTCAGGTTGCCGTTCATCTCCTGTAGTGCCTGCATCAGTTCTGCCGTCTCATCGCGACCTGAAAACGTAAAGGTGGTTTTCAAATCCCCCGAGGCTACCGTACGGGCAACGGCCACGGCCTGCGCCAACGGATGAGTAATACTGCGCACCAGCCACCAGGTAATAAGCGCACCGACCAGCATGGTCAGTACCATGGCGATAGTCAGCATCAGGCGCGTTTGCTCAAACTGCGCCTGATTGCGGGCGTCCGTCTCGGTGTGAATTTTGTTGGCGTGTTCCAGGGTGCGCGCCACCACCTCGTCGATCATCCTGGTGGGCTCTCGATCGATGCCGGTGACCAGTTTGTCTACCCGTGAGGCGCTGGTAGCGTCGCTCAGTACAAACTGCTGTAAGGCACTCAGGTAATGCTGCTCAAGCTCGGCATGCAGCTTACGGGTCTTCTCAACCTGCTCATTATCCATGCCCAACTGCGGCAGTAGACCACTCAGTTTTTGCAGTAACTGCTGGGTGGTCTGGCTTTGTGAAACAAACGCGTTTTTGTATTTATCAAAGGCTTCCTGGCTTTGTGTGCCGCGCAGTAAGGTGTTTTTCCACTCCTGCACCTGAATTTTGAACTGCACCTGCGCGTTGCGGGCGGTATCGATACTGTCGGCCAGGACCTTTTCGGTATTCATCATTTTTTGGTTCTGGTCGAAACTGGCGCTGTTAATCGCCAGGCCACGCATACCGATAAACAGCGTCGCCAGCAGTAGCAGGGTAGCCATCAGGCCAAGGCGTTGTCCGATGGTAAAATGATTGAGTTTCATACAGCTTCCGTTGGGCATAAGAGACATTGAGCAGACAGGGGTATCGACCAACGGGCAGGGGACTTTATGGGGGGAAAAATGGGGTTACTGCGAGGATGTACCTTATGCCTTTAATAAGCATGGGAAAAGATTTTTATGGCAGTTTTATGACAGCGTAATAAACGGTCAGAAAAGGGTGAGAAAGCCGCCAGGCGCGCGTGAACAAGCGGGTCAAGGCTCCGCGCCTGTCAGGGCGACGGAGCGCAGGCTTTAGTCAGTTTTAGATTTTTTCCAGATCGATTTTCATGACCTCGTCCGGCAACTTACTCATCTCTTTTTCACCCTGTTTAAGGCTGACGAACAGCTCACTGCCGTTAGCGGCCAGTGCGAGGCTGTTAGGAAGCAGGGTGGTGGCAATATAGCTTTTCAGACGATAAGAGGTGCCATCGACAATACTGACCAGCTTCGCGTTGCGATGGGTAATATAGATTTCATCGCGTTTAGCGTTATAGAGTACCGCCAGCGAATTAACATTATTAATACTATGGATAATTTTCCCGGTGTTGGTGTCCACCACCAGAATATTTGGCAGGTCCGGGTCAGTAATAAAGGCACGATTGTTTTTGCTGTCCAGGGCGATATTCAGGAAGAAATGGTTCTTATCGCCTTCAATCACATGGCGGCTGACGATCGCATTATCTTTGCCGTTGAGGGTGACCAGCTCACCGCTGCCATTAATCACATACACCAGACCTTTTTCGCTATTAACGGCGAGGCCGGTCGGCCATTTGCCCATATTTTCGACGGTGGTCAGCAACGTATTTGTCCGGGTGTCGATAACCCAGACCACGCCTTCTTTTGCGACGCCGGAAACGTACAGGCGCTGATGGACTTTATCGAGCGCCATCTCACGGGTGTGAACGATCTCTTTTGGATTCGAGGCCTGACTCAATTGCAGGGTTTTGATCTCTTTGCCGCTGCGGGTGTCCAGCAAAGTTACGGAGCCTTCCAGCGTGTTGCCGAGATACAAGGTATGGTTTTCTTCATCCAGCGCAGTGGCGAAAGCGCGGCGGCTGGTCGTCAACGTACCGGTTGTTTTTAAGGTCTGGGGATCCAGTCGATAAACCAGGCCGTTCGTTTTGTCTTTCTCAAAAGAGGGGGCAGAGGCGGCGAACAGGCTGTTCTGAGTGGCATCATAAGCCAGCTCGTAGATACCGGGTCCGGTTGTCGCGGTCATAAAATCGCTTTGTGGACGGGGCGCCGCATGGGTGGAAAGCGCCGTCATCAGCAGAGTGAGCGTAAGCGCAGAGAGTATTTTCGTAGAGGGAGAACGAGAAAATTTCATTGGCGTTTCTTAATGTTATTTATGGAACGCAAATGATAATGATTGTCAGTAATGTTTGCAATGTAAGTCAGCAGACATAAAAAAACCTGCACGCTGGGGTCAGCAGTGCAGGGTTTTCAGGTAAAGCAGGTTACTTCTTCGCTGCGCGCTCGAAGGAGGCAACGATTTCCGCTTTAGCGGCTTCAGCGTTGTCCCAACCGTCCACTTTCACCCATTTGCCTTTTTCGAGGTCTTTGTAGTGCTCGAAGAAGTGTGTGATCTGGGCTTTCAGCAGCTCTGGCAGGTCGTTCACATCTTTAATGTGATCGTACTCTTTGCTCAGTTTGGTGTGCGGAACCGCAACCAGTTTGGCATCTTCACCAGACTCGTCGGTCATTTTCAGCACGCCAACCGGACGGCAGCGAATGACTGAACCTGGCTCCAGCGGGTATGGCGTTGGGACCAGCACGTCAACCGGGTCACCGTCCAGAGACAGGGTGTGGTTGATGTAGCCGTAGTTGCACGGATAGAACATCGCAGTAGACATGAAGCGGTCAACGAACAGCGCGCCGCTGTCTTTATCGACTTCGTATTTAATCGGGTCAGCGTTAGCCGGGATTTCAATGACTACATAGATATCTTCTGGCAGATCTTTACCCGCCGGGACGTTGAGTAAGCTCATGTTTGTTTCCTTTAAAATGTGTGGCAAACAAGTGCCGGGTATTATAGCCAACTCCCCGCGAATGTCTCCGCCTGTTTTAGACCTCCTCTCGTTGAGGTCCGTTTTTTTTGCAGGAAATAATGACCGAATAATCCATAAAGACAGCCGCATCATCAATAAATTTGTGTAAGCGATTACACTGCGGGATTGGTTAGCCGTTTCATCTGAAAAAGACTGTAATTTCAAAGCACGATGCAGGCCCGATCCTGCCTGATCTTTTCGCGGCCCAGATCGCAACTGGACTCTAACAATTTATTCACTTTTCTGATTTGTGATGTAACGCATTCTGTTACATCTCCAATTGTCTATAGTTTCCCCGCAGGCGAAGTTGTAGCCAATAATAACCCTACGAGGATACACATATGTGGAAGCGCTTACTTCTTGTCACAGCAGTTTCGGCAGCCATGTCGTCTATGGCGATGGCCGCCCCACTGACGGTGGGATTTTCCCAGGTTGGTTCTGAATCTGGCTGGCGAGCCGCTGAAACCAACGTCGCGAAGAGCGAAGCTCAAAAACGCGGTATTACTCTGAAAATTGCTGATGCGCAGCAAAAACAGGAAAACCAAATCAAAGCGGTACGCTCCTTCATCGCGCAGGGTGTTGATGCCATCTTCATTGCGCCTGTTGTTGCAACAGGTTGGGAACCGGTGCTGAAAGAAGCTAAAGACGCCAAAATCCCGGTCTTCCTGCTCGATCGTTCTATTGATGTAAAAGATAAAGATCTCTACATGACCACCGTTACCGCAGACAACGTGCTCGAAGGCAAGTTGATTGGGGACTGGCTGATCAAACAGGTGGATGGCAAGCAATGTAATGTGGTTGAGCTGCAGGGCACCGTGGGTGCGAGCGTGGCTATCGATCGTAAAAAAGGCTTTGCCGAAGCCATCTCTAAAGCCTCTAACATCAAAATCATTCGTTCTCAGTCTGGCGACTTCACCCGCAGTAAAGGGAAAGAGGTCATGGAAAGCTTTATCAAAGCAGAGAACAACGGCAAAAACATCTGCATGGTTTATGCCCATAACGATGACATGGTGATCGGTGCCATTCAGGCCATCAAAGAAGCGGGTCTGAAACCAGGCAAAGATATCCTCACCGGCTCGATTGACGGCGTACCGGACATCTACAAGGCGATGATCGACGGTGAGGCAAATGCCAGCGTTGAACTGACGCCGAACATGGCTGGCCCGGCCTTCGACGCGCTGGAGAAATTCAAAAAAGACGGCACCCTGCCTGAAAAAGTGACCATCACTAAATCGACGCTCTACCTGCCGGATACCGCGAAAGAAGAGTTAGAGAAGAAGAAAAATATGGGCTATTAATGCCTTTATCGCTGCTCTGCCCCTCACCCCAGCCCTCTCCCCAGAGGGGAGAGGGTGTCGACGGGCTGGCACTATCTATCCCCTCTCCCCTCCGGGGAGAGGGTCAGGGTGAGGGGGAGAAAACAATGACCACCGAACAACACCAGGAAATCCTCCGTACCGAGGGGCTTTGCCAATACTTCCCGGGCGTTAAGGCGCTGGATAACGTCAATTTCAGTCTCCGTCGGGGCGAAATAATGGCGTTACTCGGTGAAAACGGCGCGGGAAAATCGACGCTGATTAAAGCCCTGACGGGCGTTTACCACGCAAACAGCGGCACTATCTGGCTGGAAGGCCAGCAAATTAATCCCAAAAATACCGCCCATGCTCAACAACTGGGAATTGGGACGGTTTATCAGGAAGTGAACCTGCTGCCAAACATGTCGGTGGCAGATAACCTGTTTATTGGCCGTGAGCCACGCCGCTTCGGCTTACTGCGCCGCAAAGAGATGGAAAAACGCGCCACCGAGTTGATGGAATCTTATGGTTTCTCACTGGATGTGCGCGAGCCGCTCAACCGCTATTCTGTTGCTATGCAACAAATCGTGGCCATCTGCCGTGCCATCGATCTCTCCGCCAAAGTGCTCATCCTCGATGAGCCCACCGCCAGCCTTGATACGCAGGAAGTGGAGATGCTCTTTACCCTGATGCGCCAGCTTCGTGCTCAGGGCGTGGCACTCATTTTCGTGACCCACTTTCTTGACCAGGTGTACGAAGTCAGCGATCGCATCACCGTGCTGCGTAACGGGGGCTTTGTTGGCTGTCGCGAAACCCGTGAGCTGCCGCAAATTGAGCTGGTGAAGATGATGCTTGGTCGTGAACTCGATAACAACGCTCTGCAACGTGCGGGCCGCACCTTACTGAGCGAAAAACCCGTCGCCGCCTTTAAGGATTTCGGCAAGAAAGGGACCATCAACCCGTTTGATCTCGAGGTTCGCCCCGGTGAAATTGTCGGGCTGGCTGGCCTTCTGGGTTCCGGGCGTACCGAAACTGCCGAAGTGATTTTTGGCATCAAGCCTGCCGACAGCGGCAGCGCGTTGATCAAAGGCAAACCGCAGACGCTGCGTTCGCCGCATCAGGCTTCCTGTCTGGGCATTGGTTTTTGCCCGGAAGACATGAAAACTGACGGGATTATTGCTGCGGCATCCGTGCGGGAAAATATCGTTCTGGCGCTGCAAGCCCAGCGAGGCTGGCTGCGTCCGATTCCCCGGCGCGAGCAGAATGCCATCGCAGAGCGCTTCATCCGTCAGTTGGGCATCCGCACGCCGAGTGCCGAGCAACCCATTGAGTTTCTCTCCGGTGGGAATCAGCAAAAAGTACTGCTCTCGCGCTGGCTGCTGACCAAACCGCAGTTCCTGATCCTCGATGAGCCTACGCGCGGCATCGATGTGGGAGCCCATGCGGAAATTATCCGCCTGATTGAAACTCTGTGTGCCGATGGTCTGGCGCTGTTGGTTATCTCCTCTGAACTGGAGGAGCTGGTGGGCTATGCCGACCGGGTGATTATCATGCGCGATCGCAAACAGGTAGCGGAAATTCCGCTCGCTGAGCTGTCGGTTCCGGCGATCATGAATGCCATCGCGGCATAAGGAGTAATCTGTGATGCCTCAATCACTTCCACAAACCGGGCCGGCTAAACGGCGCTTCAGATGGCCGACAGGCACGCCACAAATTCTGGCGTTGCTGCTGGTGCTGCTGGTCGACAGCATGGTCGCACCCCATTTTCTGCAGGTCGTATTGCAGGATGGGCGTCTTTTCGGTAGCCCGATCGATATCCTCAACCGCGCGGCGCCGGTTGCTCTGCTGGCTGTGGGGATGACGCTGGTGATTGCCACCGGCGGCATCGACCTGTCGGTCGGTGCGACGATGGCGATTGCCGGGGCCACGGCCGCGTCCATGACCGTCGCCGGGCACAGCCTGCCGGTGGTGCTGCTGGCGGCGCTGGGGACCGGGGTATTAGCCGGGCTATGGAACGGCGTGCTGGTCGCGATCCTCAAAATTCAGCCTTTTGTTGCCACACTCATTCTGATGGTGGCCGGGCGCGGGGTGGCGCAGTTGATCACCTCCGGGCAGATCGTCACCTTTAACGCCCCGGATCTGGCGTGGATTGGCAGCGGCAAGCTGCTGCTGTTCCCGACGCCGGTGATTATTGCGCTGGTGACGCTGGTTATCTTCTGGCTGTTCACCCGTAAAACCGCGCTGGGCATGTTTATTGAAGCGGTCGGCATTAACATTCGTGCTGCGAAAAACGCCGGGGTAAATACCCGCGTCGTCGTGATGCTTACCTACGTGTTGAGCGGCGTCTGTGCCGCCATCGCCGGGGTGATTGTTGCGGCGGACATTCGCGGTGCGGATGCCAATAACGCCGGATTGTGGCTGGAACTGGATGCCATCCTGGCCGTGGTCATTGGTGGGGCGTCGCTGATGGGCGGGCGCTTCAACTTAGTGCTGTCGGTAATCGGTGCGCTGATTATCCAGGGAATGAACACGGGGATTTTGCTCTCAGGCTTCCAGCCAGAGCTTAACCAGGTGGTGAAAGCGGTGGTGGTGTTGTGCGTGCTGATTGTTCAGTCGCCGCGCTTTATTGCACTGATTAAAGGAGCTCGCGGTCATGATAAAACGTAACCTGCCGCTGATGATCACCCTCGGCGTCTTTGTGCTGGGGTATCTCTACTGCCTGACGCAGTTTCCCGGTTTTGCATCGACACGGGTAATTTGTAACATTCTGACGGATAACGCCTTTTTAGGCATTATCGCTGTCGGCATGACCTTTGTGATCCTCTCCGGCGGGATTGACCTTTCCGTCGGTTCTGTTATTGCCTTCACCGGGGTGTTCTTAGCCAAAGCGATCGGCTTCTGGGGCATTTCGCCCCTGCTAGCCTTTCCGCTGGTGCTGGTGATGGGCTGCGCATTCGGGGCCTTTATGGGGCTTTTGATCGACGCGCTGAAAATTCCCGCCTTTATCATTACCCTGGCCGGGATGTTCTTCCTGCGCGGGGTGAGTTACCTGCTCTCTGAAGAATCCATTCCGATCAATCACCCGGTCTATGACAGCTTGTCCAGCCTCTCCTGGCTGATTCCCGGTGGCGGGCGCCTGAGTGCAATGGGGCTCTTGATGTTGGGCGTTGTGGTGATTGGTATCTTCCTCGCGCACCGCACTCGCTTTGGTAATGAGGTGTATGCCATTGGCGGCAGCGCCACCTCTGCTAACCTGATGGGGATCTCTACCCGCAGTACTACCATTCGTATCTATATGCTCTCCACAGGCCTCGCCACCCTGGCAGGGATTGTGTTCTCGATTTATACCCAGGCAGGCTATGCGCTGGCGGGGGTCGGTGTCGAGCTGGACGCCATCGCCTCGGTGGTCATCGGTGGCACGTTACTGAGCGGTGGCGTGGGCACGGTGCTTGGCACCCTTTTTGGGGTGGCCATTCAGGGGCTCATCCAGACGTACATCAACTTTGACGGCACGCTCAGCTCGTGGTGGACCAAAATTGCGATCGGCATTTTGTTGTTTATTTTTATCGCGTTACAACGGGGTCTGACGGTGCTCTGGGAGAACCGCCAAAGCTCGCCTGTTACACGCGTTAGCACGGTAGCAACAAAGCAGTAACGTATTGAAATTATTATAAACAGCTAAAGTTTTTCCGGTGGCGGACGATAACCTGCCAATGAGGCTTAATTTATGCCTGAAAGAATCTCTGTTACCGGAAAAACTATCATGCTCAGAACGCTCTCGCTCCGCACCGGCTTGCTCTCTCTTCTCGCCGTGATGACTCTTCTTCTGCTGCTGGTCAGCGGCATGGGGATTTATGCCCTCAGTAAAAGCTCTTCTTCACTGGAACGCATCAGCGTGCTACAGGGAGAGAAAATGGCGCGCCTGAACGAAGGCTATACGCGAATTTTGCGTGCGCGTAACGAGTCGGGACAGGCGGTGCGCATGATGGAGGTCGGTCTGCTGACCGATGCGGAGAAGTCGGTTAAAACCATCAACGACGAGATTGATAAAGGCCAGAAGGCGCTGGATAGCGTGTTTAAGGCGGGCGTGGATGATGAAAAAGGCACCGCGTTGCTCGCTCAGGTCTCTAAAAGCTATGCGGATTATGTTGCTCAGGGCATCAAACCGATGCAGGCTGCATTGAAAGCGCAGAGCCCGGATGAGTATTACGATCTGCTGGAAAACAAACTAATCCCTGTCTCCCGCCAGTTTGATAATGACATGCAGGTGTTTCAGGCCTGGGGCGAAGCGCGTGGCAAGGCTGAAGTGGGTGCAGTGCAGTCGAGCAAGAATATTGTCATGATGCTGATTGTGGTCGTTGCTCTGGTAGCGGCAGGGGTGATTGTGCTGGCCTGGCTCTCACTGCGCCATATGCTCCTTAAACCGCTGAATGCGTCCATTGTCCAACTTGAGCACGTCGCAGCAGGTAATTTGAGCGAAGTAAGCACTCACTCTGCAAGTAAAGAGTTCAACCGTCTCAATACCGCTATTGAGAACATGCGTTATTCGTTGATCAACTCGGTGACCCGCGTTCGTGATGCCAGTTCGCAGATTGATACCGGCAGCCGTGAGCTGTCGTTGGGTAACGTCGATCTGGCGCAACGGACCGAATCCACGGCGACCTCACTGGAGCAAACCGCGGCCTCAATGGAAGAGATCACCGCGACCGTGAAACAGAACGCCGATAACGCCGATCAGGCGCATCAGCTGGCGAAAGCCGTCTCTGATACCGCCGATCGCGGCAGCGAAATGGTCTGCTACGTGATTGAGAAAATGCGCGACATCTCCGACAGTTCCAGCCGTATTGCTGACATTCTTAGCATGATCGACAGCATCGCTTTCCAGACCAACATCCTNNGAAGCGGCGCGTGCCGGCGAGCAGGGCCGTGGCTTTGCGGTGGTGGCAGGGGAAGTGCGCAACCTGGCGAGCCGCAGCGGTGATGCGGCCAAAGAGATCCGCCAGCTTATCAGTAGCTCGCAGGCCCATGTTTCTGAAGGAAGCGATCTGGCGATGCAGGCGGGCGAAACCATGGATGAAATTGCTGCCGAAGTCATGCGCATGACCAAGCTGATGCGCGAGATTGCCAGCGCCTCGCAGGAGCAGAGTCGCGGCATCGAGCAGGTGAATATTGCGGTCAGTCAGATGGACGAGACGGCGCAGCAGAACGCCGCACTGGTACAGCAATCTTCTGCGGCAACACGCTCGCTGGAAGAGCAATCCCGTGAGCTCCTGGATGCAATGGCCTCTTTCCGTTTACAGCCAGCTGTATAATAATTAACCCCGCGCAGGTTCGCGCGGGGTTAAATATCGACAGGGTAAGGATAGATGGATACGCAGGAAGAAATCAGAAAAAACATTTGTATTCAATGCGATAACGAAGCGCTGCAGGGCGGTGATTATTGCGAAGCATGCGAGAACAAAGCATTTAAGAAAATCGGTGGCTGGCTGTATCTTCCCGCGCTGGGACTGCTTGTGGCGTTGGTGGTAAGTATTTTCGCCATCAACAACACCGCACGTGCCCTGCTGGAATTTAGCAGCAGCTTTACCTCCCGTGGGTTGGTGGTTATTTATTTTGAGCTCTTTGGTTTTATCGGACAATTTCTGCTGACGGTTTATGTGGGCAGTCTCTTCCTGCGCAAAAAGCGTAAGTTACCGCTTACTTACATCATTTTTCTTCTTTACGGCGTGGTGTTTGTAGGCATGGATATATGGCTGGCGAAGGCGCTGATGAACCTTCCGTTTGGCTATGACGATGCGCGTTCTCTGATTCGCGCGATTGTTGCCTGCTGCATCTGGATACCTTATTTCCGCGTATCAACACGCGTTAAACGTACCTTTGTGCATTAACACATTACTGTGCAGAGAAAACCCGGATGACGGCGCAAGGCCGCATCCGGGGTATGGGTGTTATGCGTCCGGGTACTCGCGCATAAGACGTTCCACATCATTCACCATATGCTCGTTCCCAACGAAGAACGGACGGCGCTGGTGCAGCGTTTGCGGCACGATATCCAGAATACGGTCTTTACCGTCACTGGCTTTACCGCCCGCCTGTTCCGCCAGGAACGCCATCGGGTTGCACTCATACAGCAGGCGCAGTTTCCCTTCCGGGTGGCTTGCGGTGCTTGGGTAGAGGTAGATGCCGCCTTTCAGCAGGTTACGATGGAAGTCTGCCACCAGTGAGCCGATATAGCGCGTGGTGTAGGGGCGCAGCGTCGCCTTATCTTCTTCCTGACAGAACTTAAGATACTTCTTCACGCCCTGCGGGAACTTAATGTAGTTGCCTTCGTTAATGGAGTAGGTGTTGCCCTTCTCCGGGAAGCGCATACGTTCCTGAGACAGGCAGAATACCCCCAGAGACGGGTCATAGGTGAAGGCATGAACGCCACAGCCGGTGGTGTAAACCAACATGGTGGACGAACCGTAAACCACATAACCTGCGGCAACCTGCTGGCTACCCGGCTGCAGGAAGTCTTCTTCGGTGACAGGTGTACCAACCGGTGTGACGCGGCGGTAGATTGAGAAAATTGTCCCGACAGAGACGTTAACATCGATGTTGCTGGAGCCATCCAGCGGGTCCATCAGCACAACATATTTCGCATGTTCACATCCTTCGAAGACGACGATTTCATCTTCTTCTTCTGAGGCGATCCCGGCGACAATATCACGTGCACGCAGTGCGGCTTTAAGCTTTTCATTCGCAAACAGGTCGAGTTTTTGTTGCACCTCGCCCTGCACGTTCTCAGCACCGCTGGCACCCAGGATATCAACCAGACCGGCTTTGTTGATATCGCGATGGATGATCTTGGCACCCAGTTTTATTGCTGACAGCAGCGCGGTTAACTCACCGGTAGCGTGAGAAAATTCGTGCTGTTTCTCAACAATAAATTCACCTAACGTTTTCATACCCTGTCCCTGCATTTTATGTGGAGTAATGTGACCTCAACAATCTTAACAAAGATTCAAATGTTCGCGCACAGGTGAATCGCGCCAGCAGGATACGGATTATCCTGAAATGCATTTCCGTCACGTTAAACATATGCGTAAAATGCGCCCCAAAGATACGAAGGAAGAGACGAATGCGCATTCATATATTGGGAATTTGTGGCACTTTCATGGGCGGTCTGGCTTTGCTTGCCCGCACGCTGGGCCACGAGGTAACGGGTTCGGATGCCAATGTGTATCCGCCGATGAGCACCCTGTTAGAAAAAGAAGGTATTGCACTTATTCAGGGTTATGACGCCAGCCAGCTTGATAACCCGCCGGATCTGGTGATCATTGGCAATGCCATGACCCGTGGAAACCCCTGCGTCGAAGCGGTGCTGGAAAGAAACATTCCCTTTATGTCTGGTCCGCAGTGGCTCCATGATTTCGTACTCCGTGACCGCTGGGTGCTGGCGGTTGCTGGAACCCATGGTAAAACCACCACGGCAGGCATGGCGACCTGGATTCTGGAGGTTTGCGGTTATAAGCCGGGCTTCGTGATCGGCGGCGTACCGGGCAACTTTGACGTCTCCGCCCGCCTGGGTGAGAGTCCGTTCTTCGTTATCGAAGCGGACGAATATGACTGCGCCTTCTTCGATAAGCGCTCCAAATTCGTTCACTACTGCCCGCGCACGCTGATCCTCAATAACCTTGAGTTCGATCATGCGGATATCTTTGACGACCTGAAAGCGATCCAGAAACAGTTCCACCACCTGGTGCGCATCGTCCCTGGGCAGGGCAAAATTATCTGGCCGGAAAACGACATTAACCTCAAGCAGACGCTGGCGATGGGCTGCTGGAGTGAACAGGAGCTGGTGGGTGAGCAGGGGCACTGGCAGGCGAAAAAACTGACCACCGATGCCTCCGAGTGGGACGTGCTGCTGGATGGTGAAGTCGTCGGTCAGGTGAAATGGGACCTGGTGGGCGAGCACAACATGCATAACGGTCTGATGGCGATTGCCGCTGCCCGTCATGTGGGCGTCGCGCCAAAAGAGGCTGCTGATGCACTGGGAACGTTTATTAACGCCCGTCGTCGCCTGGAGCTACGCGGTGAAGCGCATGGCGTGAAGGTCTACGACGATTTCGCACATCATCCGACAGCGATTCTGGCGACGCTTGCCGCGCTGCGCAGTAAAGTCGGCGGTACGGCGCGCATCATCGCGGTGCTTGAACCTCGCTCTAACACCATGAAAATGGGCCACAGTAAGGACGATCTGGCGCCGTCGCTGGGACGCGCGGATGAAGTCTTCCTGCTGCAGCCACCGCACATTCCCTGGCAGGTGGTGGAAGTGGCCGATGCCTGCGTGCAGCCTGCTCACTGGAGCGGCGACGTTGACGCGCTGGCGGAGATGATCCTGAAAACCGCACTGCCGGGCGATCATATTCTGGTGATGAGCAACGGGGGCTTTGGTGGCATCCATCAGAAGCTGCTGGACGGTCTGGCGAAGAAAGCCGAAGCCGTAGAGTAAGGTAGCCCGTTAAGGCCACCAACAGAAAAACCGCGCCATCTGATGGAAATGGCGCGGTTTTTTTATGCTTATTCTTTGGCGATCGGCGTCTCAATCACCTGCTGCGTTTTGCTGCCCTGAATGTCTGCGACCCGTTTTTCAACGTCCTGCACCTGGCTGGCGTTGTGCAACAGGGTGTAGGTCAGGTCAAAACGGGTGCTCTGGCCGGGTTCCAGTTTCTTCACGCGTTTTTGTTCACGTTCAATGGTCACCGGGTAGGCGTAACTGGTACCGGGCTCAATCCCGGTGACATAGCCCTGCTTCAGGGTGTCGGTATTTTTCCACAGCGTCAGCACCGGTAACTGCTGAGTGTTAAAGCTGATGGCCGCGCCTTTATCGCCTGCCTTGTTCAGCACCGCAGCCACGGTCTGGTTGGCGGAGTCTGCCAGCGGTTTAAGGTTGAAGACCATCTCATCGAAGCCTTTGGTCGGGCCGCTGTAGGTTTGCCATCCTTTCAGGCCCGCTTTGGCGTAATCATTGAACGGGCTGACGCTCTCGACCGGGGCAATAAAGCGCGCGCCGTCTTCCAGAATCGGCGTGCCGAAGTTGCTGTGGTAGATAATCTGATAATCATGCGCATAGTCAGCATGGTTGGTCAGCACGTCGTGCAGCGTAAAGCTGTTGCTGCCAGGGATGTAGCTCAGTTCCATCGTGGTTTGCAGATCGGCCTTCTTAAAGGTGCTCTCTTTGACCAGGCCACGAATGCGGATTTCATACGGCGCTTTCTCGCTGACATCGACCGACACCTGGGAAGCCGGGGTGTTGCCCACTTTGCCATGCAGCGTGTAAATCTGCCCGTCAGCGGTCACCGGGTGTCCGGTCCATTCATAGCCGCAACGCACCAGCATCTCGTTGAATCCATCCAGCCAGCCGAGGCCGTTACGGCTTTCCAGGTTGATATACGCCGGGTTAACCACCTCTTTAACCGGTGAATCCCACCCCATCCGGACGCCAAAACCTTCTACGCGCAGTAAATTCATGCCGCGCGTTGGGCTGAGCGTAATGGTGAGGCCATTTTGACTGGTAATGGTGATGATTTTACTGCCTTCCTGCTTGCCACCGTGCAACACTTTCTGTTCGATGCTGAACGTCTGATCTTTAATGTTCAGCTTCTGACTGTTGATCTGCCAGTTTCCTTGCTCTATGCCGCTTTCAGCACTGGTCAGCAACCAGGTTTTCGCACAGACATTGCCGGAGATAAGCAGGGCCAGGGTAGAGATCACGAGGGTCTTTTTCATTCATCATTCCTTTTTTGCTGAATCGATTATGTTTCTGACCCATGAAATCTAATAATTGCTGACGCCAAAAAATGTGATCGATTTCATTTGGTGTAATAAAGGGATATAAACCGATCAAAAGTATGAGTTTGATCGCTATTATAAATGTAATAAGCAAGTTATATACAGAAAAGTTGTGAGATTAATTGGTTTTAGCTTTAACGATTCAGCTAAAGCGTCGCTAAAAATAATGAAAGTTGGAATGAGAAGCTGAAGGGGATTACCTCATGGCATAGCGGATGTTCAAAGACGCTTCTTCCCTCAGCACATTCGCCTTCACCCGCCAGGTTTGTTCGATCACATCAGGGGTCAGCACCGCTTCAGGCGGGCCATTGGCGATCACTTTACCGGCTTTCAGCAGCACCAGTCTCTGGCAGTAGTTGGCGGCGAGATTAAGATCATGCAGCGCGATCACCACCGTGATTGGCAGTTTCGCAATCAGCGTCATCAACTCCAGCTGATACTCAATATCAAGATGGTTGGTGGGTTCATCCAGAATCAGTAGCTGTGGCTGCTGTGCCAGCGCACGGGCTATTTGTGTGCGCTGTCGTTCACCACCGGAAAGTTGCCGCCAGTGCCGGTGGCGAAGGCAGGAGAGTGTCATCAGACAAATAGCGTCCTCAACGGCGCTATCATCTGCGCCGCTCCAGGCGAAAAGACCCCGACGGTGTGGCGTGCGCCCCAGGCGGACGATCTGCTCGACGCAAAGATCGCCGTCGACCTCGGCGTGCTGAGGGACAAATGCCAACTGTTTTGCCCGGCTGCGCAGAGGCATCTCATTGAGCGGAGTGCCATCAAAGCAGACATGATGGGCATAGCGCGGGAACAATCCGGCCAGGCAACGTAACAGCGTCGATTTTCCTGAACCGTTTGGCCCCAGCAGGCCGACGATTTCGCCGGTCCCTAGTTCAAGATCGATGCCCTGAAGCACCTTCTGTGATTGCAGGGCCATCTGTAACCCACTGACTGAAATATTCATTCTCTCTTCTCCCGACTGCGATAGAGCAGGAACACAAAAGCCGGTGCGCCCACGAGCGCGGTGACGACCCCAATGGGCAGCACCTGGTGGGTGATAATCGTGCGGGATACCACATCGGCGAGGATCATAAAGTGGCTACCAACCAGGAAGGTCAGCGGAATAGACTGGCGATGACCAGGACCGCACAGCATGCGTGTGACATGGGGGATAACCAGTCCGACAAATCCCACCGCGCCAATGGTGCTGACCATCACCGCCGTTACCAGCGCGCAGGTGAGCAGCAGCACTATGCGTACCAGGGAAACCGGCACGCCCAGGGTGGTGGACACCTCATCGCCAAAGGTGAAGGTATCCAGCGATCGCGAAAAAGCAAAGATAACCAGAAAACCGATAAGCGTGATAATCAGGGCAAGGATGGCATCCGGCCAGCGTACACCGCTCAGGCTACCCAGCAGCCAGAACATCACGCTACGCGACTGTTCGGCATTGGCCGATGTGCTGACAATGTACGCGGTCATGGCGTTAAAAAGCTGGGTACCGGCAATGCCTGCCAGCAGTATCCGGGGCGGACTGTCGGTCATACCGTGCGTGATGAGCATGATCAGGATAAAGGCGCAGCAGGCGCCGATAAACGCGCCGCTACTGATGCCCAGCGCGCTGCCGCCTATGCCCAGTAGCATCACGCAGACCGCGCCCAGAGACGCGCCGGAAGAAATACCCAGCAGATACGGCTCCGCCAGCGGGTTACGCAGAATGGCCTGCATCACCAGGCCGCAAAGTGCGAGCCCGCCACCGCTGCAGGCTGCCATCAGTGCCCGGCTCATGCGGTACTGCCAGACAATGCCCTCTTCAACCTGGGGCAGGCCGTAGGTGCTCAGCCCCAGCCCGTTGAGGATGGCTTTACCGGCATTGGCGTAAGAGACCGGCATATCGCCGACGGTCGCCGCGAACACCAGCATCAGGGGTAGGGTCAGTAGCCCGAACGCCATCAGGCTGCGGTGGCGCAGATTGGGTAGCGCGAAGGGTAAGCGGGCGCAGAGAAGACTCATGGTTTCGCCTGGAACGCTGCTAATTTATCACTGATCGTCTCGACGGCATCGACGTTACGCAGCGAAGGATTCAGCGACATGGCAGGCACGACAATAATATGGCCATTTTTCACCGCCGGGATACCTTTGGTTACCGGATCGTCGTGCAAAAATGCGGTCTTCACTGCCACATCATCGGCAGGGTAGAGCCGACGCGACATCTCAGCAATGACGATAACATCTGGCTGCGCCTGGGCAATGTGTTCCCATGTCACGGCTGGCCATTCGTCATGTGAATCGATGATGTTTTTCAGCCCAAGGGTATGGCCGATCCAGCCCGGTGCGCCATAATCGCCCGCCACCCAGGGATCACCTTTCAGACGACTGCTGGAGAACCAGAACACCACTTTCAGCGGCTTACTACGCTGCGCTGTCGCCCGTTCCTGCGCTTTCTGAATACGCTGGGCCAGCGTCTGGTTGAGATTTTCACCCTGCTGCTGCACGTCAAAAATGGCTGCCAGTTCAGTGACTTCACGTTCTATTTCCGCAATCGTAAACGGCGTGCTGCGCGCACCGTCGCTGTTAGAGGTGTCGGTGACCTTTTTACCGATGCAGTCGGCCGGGGAGATCCAGGTCGGGATACCTAATGACGCAAATTGTTCGCGGGTGCCGGTTTCCCCCTGTGGCCCGATGTGCCAGTGATACTGGGCCAGCACCAGATCCGGGTTCTGTGCGGTGACAGCTTCAAAAGAAGGGGCATTATCCGCCAGTTTTTTCAGACCCTTGCCCTGTTCCGCCAGCGCACCAGGTAAGGGGCCAAACCAGACTGACGTGGCGCTGATTTTCTTCTCCAGCCCCAGTGCTAGCAGCAGCTCCGTTTCATGTTGCCCGACGGTCACTACCCGCTGCGGTGCCTGGTTAAAGGTTTCTTTGACTCCGCAGTTTTCCACGGTTAGTGGATAAACCTGGGCGGCCAGACCCGTCTGCGCAAAGCCCATTAGGGCAGACAGCAACACTATTTTTCTGATGAACACGTTCTCGATCCTCAAATTGTTATGTTATAACATAATACATATTATGCTTCAGGGAGCAATACAGAGAATCATTCGGGGAGGGGGGTAATGAAAGAAAAGGTGGTGGAGCTCACGCCGTCGGAGCAGCACAAACTCCAGGTCAGGTTCAATAAACTCAAGGGGCAATTAGCGGCAGTCGAAGGTCTGCTTGTCAGCCCTATGCCTTATGCGGGAACCTTGCAACAGCTCTCCGCTGTCAACGGTGCACTGAAAGCCATGATGCGCGAAATTCTTGAACTGAGCGTGCGTAGTGAAATGGCCGGTCTTGCCCGGCAGGAAGCTGCCCACAATGCCGATGACATCATTCTGGCTATGCGAAGTTTTTTGAAATAGGGGGAGCAGGAATTACCGCGCCGTCAGTACTGAATGACGCGGTTAATCTTAAATGGCCTTTAGCTGATTAATGACAAAAGGATTAGCCTGCAAAAGCAAAAGCAGTTTTCTTGGCGCGCCGGTGGGCTGACGGCGTTTTAGCTCCCAGCTTTTTACCAGGTCATAGCTGACACCTACGGCAGCGGCAAAGTCTTGCTGTTTTAACCCGGTTGCTTCACGAATCGCTTTAACATCAATCTCGCTAAAGGTATGAACATGTTGGGGGGCTGGTGTTTGTTCGCCTTTTTCAATTCGTACCATCTCTTCTGCACTGGCCAGCAGATCGGCAAATAATTCGTCTTTCATTGTTATCTCATCGCCTTCGTTGACGCCGCATCCGGCTTGTTGACTGGAGGGAGTTCAGTACTTAAGCGCTAAATCAACATATCGGATAATTTTTTCAGTGCTTTCTTTTGTTCGTCTGTTAAATCATCAAGTTCGTTTTTAGGGTAAACCAACGCCAGATAAAACCGCCCTTTCAACATCACGTTGTAGTAAATCACTCTGACACCACCACGCTTTCCCATTCCAGGACGGCCCCACCGAATCTTTCAAAAACCATCCGTGCCAATAATCGTGTCTCCAGCTTCAGGATCTTCAATTAATCGTTCCTGAAATGCCTGGAATTCGTCGTCTGGCAAAAGTATATGACGCTGTTTGCTGAAACCCAGGAGTTCAATAAAAGTTACCATCTTTATCCCTGATAGTAGCGTAATGCTTTTATCATTTTAAGTGTACCGGGTACGCGGGTAAAGTTTTTTATGTACCGTGTACATGTATATGATGAATTGTAGTGCCTGGGATAGAAAGAGTGAGAAATGGTATTAGCGTGTAGAGAAAAGCGATGTGCGGAGGCGAGTCCGCACATCTGGGAAGGGGATTATTCCTGACCTTCTGCCAGCTCGCGCAGATACTGGAAAATCAAACGAGAAGATTTCGGCGGCTTGTTGCCTTCTTTCTCTTTTTTGGCATTACGGATAAGCGAACGCAGCTGCTGACGGTCAGCGTCAGGCCACAGGTTCATCACTTCTGCCAACGCGTCGTCGCCATTTTCAATCAGACGATCGCGGATCTGTTCCAGCTTGTGGAAAAGCGCCACCTGTTGGTTATGGCGGTTTTTCAGCTTGTCCAGCGCCTGGCGAATCGGCTCAACGTCGCGCTGACGCAACATTTTACCAATCAGCTGTAGCTGGCGGCGGCGGCCTTCTTTCTTAATGCGCTGGGCGAGTTCAATCGCGGCGCGCAGGTCCGGGTCCAGCGGGATTTTATCGAGCGCGTTTTTGCCAAGCTCAACCATTTCCAGGCCAAGTTGTTTTAACTCTTCGGCATCACGCTTAATTTCACTCTTACTGACCCAGATTATCTCATCATCTTCGTCCTCGATGTCGTCACCGGGAACGTCGTCGAGCCAGTCTTCGGGCTGCTTTGTCATCTATGGCTCCTCAAAAAAGAGGCTAATGTTACCAGTTAAGGCGCGCACTGAAAAACGGTTCTCTGTTAGACTTCAAATTATCTCTCCTTTAATTATGGCATTGGCGATGAAAGTAATCACACAAGTTGCACAACAACGTAAAGCACTGGAAGAGGCCGTCTCTACCGCGCTGGAACTGGCGTCTGGAAAATCAGACGGTGCGGAAGTGGCCGTCAGCAAAACCACCGGGATTAGCGTCAGTACGCGCTACGGTGAAGTGGAGAACGTCGAGTTCAACAGTGACGGCGCGCTGGGCATCACGGTTTATCATCAAAACCGTAAAGGCAGTGCTTCATCGACCGATTTAAGCCCGGAGGCCATCGCCCGTACGGTGCAGGCGGCGCTGGATATTGCCCGCTACACTTCGCCGGATCCTTGCGCGGGTGTGGCGGAAAAAGATCTACTGGCCTTCGACGCACCCGATTTGGATCTCTTCCACCCGGCGGAAGTCTCCCCGGATGAAGCTATTGAGTTGGCCGCGCGTGCCGAGCAGGCAGCGCTTAAAGCAGACAAGCGCATCAACAATACCGAAGGCGGCAGCTTTAACAGCCACTACGGTATTAAAGTATTCGGCAACAGCCACGGCATGCTGCAAGGCTATGCCTCAACGCGCCACTCTCTTTCAAGCTGCGTGATTGCCGAAGAAAATGGCGACATGGAGCGCGATTACGCCTACACCATTGGTCGTGACATTCATGACCTGAAAAGCGCCGAATGGGTGGGCGAAGAGTGCGCGCGCCGTACCTTATCTCGTCTGTCACCACGTAAGCTGTCCACCATGAAAGCCCCGGTGATTTTCGCCAATGAAGTGGCGACCGGCCTCTTTGGTCACCTGGTCGGGGCGATTGCAGGTGGGTCGGTGTACCGCAAGTCCACCTTCCTGTTGGATTCCCTGGGCCAGCAGATCCTCCCGGAGTGGCTGACCATTGAAGAGCATCCGCATCTGCTGAAGGGACTGGCGTCCACGCCGTTCGACAGCGAAGGGGTGCGCACCGAGCGTCGTGACATCATCAAAGACGGCGTGCTGACCCAGTGGCTGCTTACCAATTATTCTGCCCGCAAACTGGGCCTGAAAAGCACCGGGCATGCCGGCGGCATCCACAACTGGCGGATCGCCGGACGGGGTTTAGGCTTTGAGCAACTGCTCAAACAGATGGGCACTGGCCTGGTGGTCACCGAACTGATGGGGCAGGGCGTGAGCGGTATCACCGGGGATTACTCCCGTGGTGCGGCCGGTTTCTGGGTCGAGAATGGCGAGATCCAATATCCGGTCAGCGAGATAACCATTGCAGGAAATTTGAAAGATATGTGGCGAAATATCGTTACGATTGCTGACGATATCGAAACACGTAGCAATATTCAGTGTGGTTCAGTGTTGTTGCCGGAGATGAAAATCGCCGGCCAGTAATACCCGTCATACTTCACGTTGCAGGTGCGTTGGCAGCACGCGCTCACCCCAGTCACTTACTTATGTAAGCTCCTGGGGATTTGCTTGTTTGCCGCCTGCCTGAAACGCGAATTATTTAGGGTATAACTTTTTTAATAATAAAAAAGGAAGTGAGCAATGCGGAAAAAACTGCTGGCGATGTTAGCTGTCTCTACCCTTGTCCTGAGTTCGGCCCATGTCTTTGCGGCCGACCTTGAAGATGACATGGACACCCTCAATAAAAACCTCCAGGTTGTCGAAAAGTCTGATGATGCGGCGACCATCAAAGATGCCTTAACCAAAATGCGTACCGCAGCACAGGATGCGCAGAAAGAAACACCACCGAAGCTGGAAGACAAAGCGCCGGACAGCCCTGAAATGAAAGATTACCGTCAGGGCATGGAGACGCTGATTGGGCAGATTGACGGCGCACTCAAGCTCGCCAACGAAGGTAAAGTCAAAGAAGCAAAAGCGGCGGCGGAAGAGTTCAAAGCCACCCGCAACAGCAACCACAAGAAATTCCGTTAAGTCTCCTGAAGCGGGGCGCTCGCCCCGCTTTTTCTCGCTCACGGGATCAGCACAATTTTTCCGCTAAATTCCCGGTTCTCCAGCAAACGATGCGCTTTTGCCCCTTCACTTAGTGGAAATTCGGTGATGGGAGGCAGGGAGATATGCCCCGCTTTGATGAGACCAAACAGGCGATCCGCCCGTAGCTGCCGCTCTTCCCGTGAGGTGAGATAGGACCACAGATCCGCGCCCAGGATGCCCGAAGATTTCAGCAAGAAATCCGCAGGATTGACCGGCGGAATTGTCCCGCCTGACATGCCAAACAGCACCACCCGCCCCCCTTCTTTTACCGCTTCCAGGCTTTGCAGCAAAGTGCTGCCAACAGAGTCAAAGACGATATCGCTGCCGGCAGCATACGTGTGCCAGTTGTCATACCCCACCGCGGTGTCTGCCCCGCAGGCCAGACAAATCTCCTGCTTCTGCTGACTTGATGCGACGGCAATCACCTGTACTCCACGGTGCACCAGCATTCGGGTCAGTAAACGTCCAACCCCACCGGCAGCCGCCAGCACGGCAGCGCGCATACCCGGTAACACCGGGAGCACGTCATGAATCAGATAATCGGCGGTTAATCCTTGCAGCAGCACGGCGGCGGCCTGTGCCTCAGTAATGCCCTCCGGCAGGCGAATAGCATGCGTCTGCGGAACGAGGATGTGGCTGGCATGCGCCAAGGGTACATCGGTAAAGCCGATGCGATCCCCCGGTTGCCAGCCGCTCACGCCCGCGCCAACTTTTACCACCCGCCCGGCACCTTCATACCCCGCGGTCCAGGGGGCTTTTCCTGCCAGGGGGTAACGCCCCTGCCTGCGATAAACATCAGCAAAGTTCAGCCCGGCAGCCGCGACATCAACCAGCATCTCGCCCTCCCCAGGCGAGGGCGTGGCGATTTCGCGCAGGTAGAGCACCTCGGCAGAGCCGAAATCATCAAAAACCAAAGATTGCATAATAAAATGACCTGATAACCAAGAATAACCTCATTATTCTCGCCGCGAAGGTGCGGATAAAGCGCACTTTGGTATCATGATTCGATAGCCATAATTTAGAATGGAAGGTGGCATGGACTACATTAAATGCGTGGAATCCTTTGTGCGTACGGTGACAACGGGTAGCTTTACGGCGGCGGCAGAAGCGCTGGGCATCACGCCGGCGATGGTCGGTAAACATGTTCGCGAGCTGGAAATACGCACCGGCTGCCAGCTCATTCACCGCACCACACGTCGACAGGGCCTTACGGAGGCGGGCCAGCGTTTCTATCAGTACGCCCTGCAAATCCTGGCGGCCGTTCGCGAGGCGGACGGGCTGGCTAACCACCTCAACGACAGTGTGACGGGGAGGCTGCGCATCAGCGCGCCCGTGACTTACGGGCATCATGTCCTGACCCCCATTCTCTCCTGTTTTTTGCAACAGCACCCCGGCGTGGATGCCGAAATGGTGTTGAGCGACCGCAAAGTGGACCTGATTGAAGAGCGTTTTCAACTGGCGGTCAGGATTGGCAGCATCAACGATGATGGGATGATTGCGCTGCCGCTCCCACCCTACCGCATGCTGCTTGCGGCCTCGCCGGCGTACCTGCAACGCCATGGCTCGCCGTCCACGCCTGATGAATTAAAACAGCACCACTGTATCAGCTTCAGCCAGTGGCGGTCGGATCACCGCTGGCATCTGCAAGGGCCAGAGGGCCAGCATGAGGTGCCAGTCACCCCCCGGCTGATGGTTGATTCCGGTGAGGCTATCCGTCAGGCGGCGCTCTCCGGGCTGGGGATTGTGCTGCACTCGACGTTGACGCTACAGCGTGATATTGACGAGGGGCGACTGTGCCGCGTGTTAGCGGAATATGCCCCGCCTGAACGGCCCATGCATCTGCTGCGCTTACCGGTCAGGCCGCCGCTGCCTGCGGTATCGTCTTTTATCGACTTCTTTCTTAACGCTCTGCGCCAGGAATCCGGTGCGCGTTAGATAACCTCGATCGGCTGGGTACGATTTATCACATAAGAAACCCTTATCACTTCACACTTTTCTCCTTCGACGCTCACTTTTTTTATGCTTACGACCGGGCTCATTTCCGCATCTTTTGGGCAAAGATGTGACCGTCGTAGAGTCAAAAATC
>DFPL01000224.1 GCA_002377245.1 Enterobacteriaceae bacterium UBA3516 | reverse complement strand
CGCTTTCTCACCCGCCATGCGCAGTGCATGCACTTCAGCATGCGGTTCGCCGGCACGGTAATGGAACCCTTCGCCGACAATCGCGCCATCGTTAACAATAACGCACCCGACATTTGGGTTCGGATGGGTCGTAAAACGCCCGCGTTGCGCCAGCTTTAGCGCTCGCGCCATGTACATTTCATCCTGCATGGTCAGTCCTGTAAGCGGGCGATCTCTTCGCCAAATTCACGAATATCTTCGAAACTACGGTATACCGAGGCAAAGCGGATATAGGCCACTTTGTCGAGTTTCTTCAATTGCTCCATGACCAAATTGCCAATCATCTTACTGGCAATCTCACGCAGGCCGGTTGCGCGCAATTGTGACTTGATATGATTGAGCGCGATTTCGACGTCATCCGCGCTCACCGGGCGCTTCTCCAGCGCTTTCAGTATGCCACGTCGTAATTTATCTTCGTTGAACGGTTCACGAACATCATTGCTTTTAATGACTCTGGGCATCACCAGCTCAGCCACTTCAAAGGTGGTAAAACGTTCATTGCATACCAGACACTGACGACGGCGACGAACAGAGGATCCTTCACCCACAAGGCGAGAATCGATTACTTTGGTATCCACGGCGAAACAGAATGGGCAATGCATACGACGTCCTGACGTGTGAGTTGATTAAAATCTATTTTACCCTGAACTGGCGTGACAACAAAGACGGGCCGATTTTGAGACAATGGATAGATGGCAACGCGACGGTTGCTGGCTACCATTAAGAATATCTTCAATTTCAAGGAAACAGACACAATGACAAGACGTTACCTAAGATCCCTGTTGCTGGGAAGCGTTTTTGCCCTCAGCGCCTGCGCGCAGCAAAGCGAAGTACGACAACTGCATCAAAGTGTCAGCACACTGAATAAAGAGATGACCAAGCTCAACCAGGAAACAGTCAAGATCACCCAGCAAAATGCGTTGAATGCAAAATCCACCAGCGGCGTGTATCTGCTCCCTGGATCGAACACGCCAGCCCGTCTCAACAGCCAGGTCGGCATGCTACGTATGTCACTGAAGAATGTCGCGCCTAACGCGGGTGGCACGCGCGTGACGTTACGTATTCAGGGCGAATCAAACGATCCTTTACCGGCATTCAACGGTACGGTGGAATGGGGTCAGATTCAGGGAACCACCGAAAATTACCAGGAAGTTAATGTTCAGAATCAGCTCATGAGCGCACCGGCAAGCACGCTTGCCCCGAGCGATGTGGATGTTGCGCTTCAGCTAAACGGGATTACGCCTGAGCAGTTAGGATTCGTTCGTATTCACGACATCCAGCCGGTTACCCCGCAATAACGCAGGAAATTTGTCGCCCTTTTTCATACTTTGTAACGCCTCCTCCGCCGTCTGGTCTTAATCAGGCGGCTTTCATTTATTGGCAACAATGATATTCGCCAGTACAATCCCCGCTGTTTATTACACGCAAACGTGAACGCAATCGATTACGTATGTGTCAGTAATGTGAAACAACACATATTTTTGTGAGCACGGATACTTATAATAACGGCGCAGAAATATGAAACATTTAGCAACGCAATGCGTGCATTCTTTCATTCCCGCAAGGGATCTCTTATCAGTGGCATAACTATGAAAAATACATTACTTGCAGCTGGCGCTGCGCTGGCGATTTCAACGTCCTTCTCCGTAAGTGCAGCAGAAACCAATAAACCGGAATATGTTTCCGACTGGTGGCATCAGAGCGTTAACGTCGTTGGTAGCTACCACACCCGCTTCGGACCTCAGATTCGTAACGATACCTACCTGGAATATGAAGCCTTTGCCAAGAAAGACTGGTTTGATTTCTATGGCTACCTCGACGCCCCGGTATTCTTCGGCGGTAACACCGATGCGAAAGGTATCTGGAACCACGGCTCTCCGCTGTTCATGGAAATTGAGCCGCGCTTCTCTATTGATAAGCTGACCGGTACCGATCTGAGCTTCGGCCCGTTCAAAGAGTGGTATATCGCTAACAACTACATCTACGACATGGGCCGTAATGAATCCGGTCGTCAGAGCACCTGGTACATGGGTCTGGGTACCGACATCGACACGGGTCTGCCGATGAGCCTGTCCCTGAACGTATACGCGAAATACCAGTGGCAGAACTACAAAGCCGCGAACGAAAACGAGTGGGACGGTTACCGTTTCAAAGTGAAATACTTTGTTCCGATTACCGCTTTGTGGGGCGGCCAGCTGAGCTACATCGGCTTCACCAACTTCGACTGGGGTTCAGAACTGGGTGATAAAGATTTCCACGATCTGAATAACAAACGCGCACGTACCAACGACTCCATCGCGTCCAGCCACATTCTGTCTCTGAGCTACGATCACTGGCATTACTCTGTTGTTGCCCGTTACTGGCACAACGGGGGTCAGTGGAACGATGATGCCAGCCTGAACTTCGGCAACGGTGATTTCAGCGTCCGTTCTACCGGTTGGGGTGGATACCTGGTTGCGGGTTACAACTTCTAAATCAAGCCAGTTGCTATCGCGATAGCATGGTCTGAAAAAAAGCACCGGCGAGATCCTCGCGCGGTGCTTTTTGTATCCTACCCACACTGCATATGCCGCGAGAGGTTACTTCTTATTTAACATTGCCTTGAGATCGGCGAACGGATTATAGGTCGCCTCGCCAACATCTTTTTGCGCATCTTCCCCCGCCACCACGCTAGAGCCGTACTGATCCGCTTCGGTATATTTCGAATGCTCATGATCGTGACAAAACAAGCAGAGCAATTCCCAGTTACTGCCGTCTTCGGGATTATTGGTATGATCATGGTCCATGTGGTGAACCGTCAATTCACGCAGGTTCGAATAAACAAACTCCCGCGAACAACGCCCGCATACCCACGGAAACAATTTCAATGCTTTTTCACGATAACCGCTTTCGAGCCGGGTATAGTTTTTAGGGATAATAGCCATAAGAGTGTCGGTTCCTGCGTCAATATCGGATGAGGAGCAGTTTCATGCGCGCCTGTATTTTTATCAATGATAAAAAAAACCGCAGCACGAAGGCCACGGTTTTTATCAAGCAGACGCTAAATTAAGGCAGAATTGACGGCTGATCCGCCCCTTCTTTCTCTACTTTCTGCTGAATCAGGTGTTCGCGCTTCATACCCAGCTTCAGCGCCAGTGCGGACGCCACGTAAATAGACGAAGCAGTACCGATGGAAACACCGATCAACATGGTCAGCGAGAAGCCAGCCAGAATCGGGCCGCCAAACAGATACAGCATCAGGATCACCACTAACGTCGTACCGGACGTAATAAGCGTTCGGTGCAGCGTCTGGGTCAGAGACACGTTAAAGATCTCGTAAGGCGTACCGCGACGAATCTTGCGGAAGTTCTCACGAATACGGTCTGATACCACAATACTGTCGTTCAGCGAGTAGCCGATGACGGACATCAGCGACGCCACAATCGTCAGGTCAATCTCGATGTGGAAGAGCGATAGCACACCCATGGTTATCACCACGTCGTGCGCAAGGGCGATAACCACCCCGGCCGCCAGTCGCCACTCAAAGCGGAAACCGACGTAAACCAGGATTGAGATCAGCGCCACCATCAACGCCATCGCACCGGTTTGCGCCAGATCGGCACCCACGCTCGGCCCCACGAACTCAATACGTTTTACCGCTGCGTTCTGGCTGGTCGCTTCGTTGATCACGCCCAGAACTTTACTTCCGAGCTCCTGACCACCGGTAGCGCCCTGGGCAGGTGGCATACGCACCATGATATCGCGGCTGCTGCCGAAGTTTTGCAGCAGTGGGTCTTCAAAACCCGCCTTCTGCAGCGCTTCACGCATCATGTCCATATCCGCGGGTTTTTCCAGCGTGATTTCGATAACCGTACCGCCGGTAAAGTCCAGGCCCCAGTTAAAACCGCGCACACCCATAATGACGATGGACACGATTAACAGCAGAGCTGAGATACCGAAAGCCCAGTAATCCCAGCGCATAAAGTCCCAGACTTTACGGCCGTAGTTCAATTGTTCAACAGTGTATTCCTGTGCCACAACGCACTCCTCAGATAGACAGCTTTTTAACGCGCTTGCCGCCGTACAGCAGGTTCACGATGGCACGGGTGCCGACGATAGCGGTAAACATTGAGGTCGCCACACCGATACCGGTTGTAATGGCAAACCCTTTGATAGCACCGGTACCGACCGCATACAGGATAAGAACCTTGATAAGCGTCGTGATGTTCGCATCAAAAATGGAACTGAACGCGCCACGGTAACCTTCGTCGATCGCCTGCTGCACTGTACGTCCGTTGCTCAATTCTTCTTTGATACGTTCGTTTATCAGTACGTTGGCGTCGACCGCAACCGCAAGGGTTAACACGATACCCGCAATACCTGGCATGGTAAGCGTCGCACCTGGAAGCAGTGACATAATGCCGACAATCAGTACCAGGTTCGCAATCAGCGCCGAGGTCGCAATCAGGCCGAACTTCTTATAGAAGAAGATCATAAAGATGATTGAAACAACGAGGCCCGCCAGACAGGCTTCCAGACCCTGCGTGATGTTTTGCATCCCAAGGGTTGGACCGATGGTGCGCTCTTCAACAATCTGAATCGGCGCAATCAGCGCACCGGCACGCAGCAGCAGAGAGAGCTGACGCGCTTCATTCGGGTTATTGATACCGGTAATACGGAAGCTGTTACCCAGGCGAGACTGGATGTTGGCGATGTTAATCACCTCTTCCTCTTTCACCAGCACCGCACGACCGTTGGCATCTTTCTTACCGCTGTCTTTGTACTCCACAAACAGGGTCGCCATCGGCTTACCGATATTGTCCTTAGTGAAGTTAGACATGATATTCCCGCCCGCGCTATCCAGCGAGATGTTCACCTGCGGCTGATTGTACTCATCCTGGCTGGAGGTAGAATCGGTAATATGGTCACCGGTCAGAATCACACGCTTGTACAGCACAACCGGCTGTCCTTCACGCATCTGTTTGACCTCAGAATCGCCCGGAACACGCCCTGATGCAGCGGCAGACTGATCGACATTGCTGTTGACCAGACGGAATTCCAGCGTCGCCGTGGCGCCCAGAATTTCTTTAGCACGTGCGGTGTCCTGAATACCCGGCAGTTCGACCACGATACGATCGGCACCCTGACGTTGTACCAGTGGTTCAGCCACGCCCAGTTGGTTTACACGGTTACGCAGAATGTTGATGTTCTGCTGAAC
>DFPL01000226.1 GCA_002377245.1 Enterobacteriaceae bacterium UBA3516 | reverse complement strand
CGGTCCCTGGAGGGGGGACGCTGCATTGCGAGTGGTGGTTTACCAATGAAGCGGTACTGATTGATACCGCCGGACGCTATGCGCGTCACGATGACGGCGGCGAAGCGGGAGCGGCACTGCGTAACGCTGGCGAATGGCAGGGGTTTCTTGGGCTGCTGCGTAAACATCGCCCCGGAGCGCCACTCAACGGCGTTATTGTGACGCTGAACGTCGCGGATTTAACCGCGCAGTCACCGACAGAACGACTGGCGGCGTGTGCAGCCTTGCGTGCCCGGCTTGCCGATCTGCGGGAAACGCTGGGCATTCGCTTTCCGGTGTATCTGATCGTCACCAAAATGGATCTGTTACCAGGCTTCAGCGACTATTTTCGCACCCTGAACAGCCATCTTCGTGCACAAATCTGGGGCTTTAGTTTGCCCTTCAGACGCGGGCGTAAAGCGAACGATCCGCAAGCGCTGCGCGCTACCTGCACTGAGGAACTCTCGCGCCTGACGCTGCGACTGGATCAGGGGATGGATACCCGATTACAGGAGGAGTATGACCTTAAAAGCCGCCAGAGGCTGTACATCTTCCCGCGAGAGTTTGCTGCCCTTGGCACACCGTTGATTGAGGCCATTGAGCATATTTTCCTCGATTCGAAATTCGATGCCACGCAGTTAAACAATACGCTACGCGGGGTATTCTTCACCAGCGCCGCCCAGGCGCGCGCCGATGCGGTAGCAGACAGGATGAGTATCTGGCAGCGCTTTGTTCGGGCGATAAAAACGGCCCGTGGGGAATGTGCTGTTCCACGCCAACATACACTACCCGATGGCAACCGTAGCTACTTCATGCACGACCTCCTGACGACGTTTATCTTTCGTGAAGCGCACCTGGTGGAGCCAAATCTTCAATGGGCCTGGCGCTATCGCCTGCTGCGTCTCTGTGGGCATCTGTTGGTACTTGTGCTGGCTTTCTGGCTCTGGCAGGGGATGCTAACCAGCCAGCAGAACAATGGCGAGTACATGAATGAAATCAGCGCCCGCGCAACCCATCTTGAAAATGAAGTGAAAACTTACACCAAAAAACCGGCGATGGCTCCGGTGCCCACACTGTTGGATAGCACAAGGGAACTGTCCGCCTGGCCGGAACTGGACCCGGATGCACCCCCGCTGATATGGCGTTACGGCCTGTACAGCGTGCCGCCAGTGACTGACAGTGTGGCGGCACTTTATAACCGCCTGCTGGACCAATTGTTGTTGCCGCCGTTGGTAAAACGCATGGAGTACGTGCTGGCAGACGCCATTAACCGTCAGGATAGCAAAGCAGCGTACAACGCATTGCGCGTTTACTTGCTGCTCAATCTCGATCCCTCTCAGGAGGATAAATACAACGCAGCAGAGATCCAGGCGTGGGTGCTAAATGATTTAGGCAACAGCGACAGTCTGACTGGGTTCGGGGGGCGTGCTGCACTTCTCACGCATATCGAAGCGCTGTTTGACGGCAGCAGAGTTGTGCATTCACCTTACGAGAAGGATCAGTCACTTATTCGCCAGGCGCGCGCTTTTCTTGACGGTCATACCAGCACCGAACGTATTTATACCCGTGCTCTGGCGGCAATGGAGAGCGAAGCGCCGCAGGAGTTTACGCTGGTACGCGCCGTAGGGGCAGATGCCGGAACGGTCTTTGTACGCAGCAACGGAGCGCCGCTTGACCGGGGGGTGCCAGGCATTTTTACCCGTGAAGGCTACCGCGAACTGTTTGACAAACGGCTGTCGGAATTTGTGGCTTCGGCTACGGTGAACGATGACTGGGTGATGGGCCGGGAAAATGCGCCAAAAAAGGGGACTACAAGTTTGCGCAGCCAGATTCCGGGGCAGGAGCAATCTGTCGCTCGTGAAGTGCGTCGGCTGTATCTCACAGACTACTCACGCCACTGGCAAGCTTTTCTGGAAAGCATTCATAGTATCAATAGCGCCGGAGAAGAGGGCAGTTCTGGCCTGGCGTATGATTTACAGGTGCTGCGCACCCTCGCATCCCCGGATTCACCGCTGATGAGGCTGGGAAAAGCCGTCGTAGACCAGACGACTCTGGTGCCACCGCTTGATCCTCTGGCAAAGCAAAAACAACTGGCGCAGCGCGTATCTGCTAAAGCAGGAAAAGCATTACAGACGGCGAAGCTCTACCAGGATATTCACCCGGAAGAGCGGTTGGAAAAAACGCTGGTGGATGATCGTTTTGCCGCATTACGTGAGGTGATCTCCGGACGGGCAGACGGGGCGCAGGGCGGCAGCGGAACAATGCAGATCAACGCTCTGCTGACGATGCTCAACGAGTATTACACCCAGCTTACCATTGCCGACTCTGCGTTAGCGGCAGGCACGCTACCGCAGCGCATTACCGCCGCCGACAAGTTACAGCTGGAAGGGGCCAAATTGCCGGCGCCATTAAAAAACATTTTGCTGGATCTGACGAAACAAGGGACACGCAAAATAAATGTCGGAACGGGCGACGTGCTGAATGCTCAGATGGAAGCAATGATCGGCGACGACTGCCGGGACGCCATCGACGGACGCTACCCTTTTACCGACAGTGAGCAGGAGGTCAGTGCGGAGGACTTTAACCGCATTTTCGCCACTGGCGGCGTGCTGGATGCATTCTGGAGCAAACAGCTAGCGCCGCTGGCAGACATCGCCAGCGATCCGTGGCGCTACAAACCAACGGACGGCAACAGACTATTGCAGGGGCCGGATTTAACACCCTTTCAGCATGCGGCGCAAATCCGGCGCGTGTTTTTCAACGGTGAAGGCGGGAAAAAATTTTCCTGGTCAATGCAGGTAAGCGTAGTGGACATGGATCCGGCCATTACGGAACTGGTGATTGATATTGACGGCCAGGTGCTGCGTTACGCCCACGGCCCGGAAAGACCGATGCAAGTGAGATGGCCGGGGCCGCGCAATGGCTCAATGGCAGAAATCACCGCCAGCCCACGTATTCGTCAGGACACCTCCACGTTGCTGGAAGGCGGGCCCTGGGCGCTCTTCCGTCTGCTGGACGCCGGTAAGGTACAGGAAACGGCCGTGCGTGGTCAGCAGCTGATCGAATACAACTTTGATGGTCGACGCGTCGTGTTAGAAATCACGTCCAGGCGGGACTTTGACCCGGTGAACCGGAACTTATTACAGAGATTCAGTTGTCCGGCGAGGGCGCTGTGATGCGTAGGTCGATGAGAGTCTCTTCTCCTGCGATGTTTGGCCGGCTGCCGGACCTGCGTGATTACGTGCGTTGGCGGGTAAGCGCGGAAGAAGGGCAGCTATGGCAGGCCTGGCTGAACCGCCAGACGTGGGTGGGGCGCGGGCGGCATATTGTGCAACCGGAAGGCCTTGAAACGAAGAAAGAACCTGACGACTGGATGTATTTGACGCCGCGGGAAACACCAACGCCGCAGCACCATCCGCTGCCATGGAGTTTTGTGATGTCGCCGGGTTTTTTGTCACCGGATAGCACGAATGACTGGCTGACCGGTGTGCTCACGGCATCGCGCGACAGCGTGGGGCGCCCCTGGCCACTGGTGATTTACCAGCGTTGCGGGCGGGAATGGCTGGACGAAAGTTTGCAGGAAACGCAGGGCTGGTTGTACTGGCTGGCGCGACTGACGGCGCAACATACCACGTCGGACACAATGGAACGCGGACGGCTATCAGAGCAGACGGATAGGTTATGGGCGATGTGGCAACCAGGGCCGTGGTGGGCACAATGGCTGCGAGGGCGAAGACATGCTCCCCAGCGTAGCCGGAAACTTGCGGGTTTAGAGGATGCAACGCCTCTGGGGGAACTGCCAGGCGTACGCTACCTGCCATGGCCGGGCTGGCCAGGTAAGACACTTGCGCTGGCAGCTACAGGGCAGGGGTGGTTCTGGCAGCAAAATAGCGAAGGACGCTACGTGGATGCGCTGCGACTGGGGATATAACAATGTTTTGTATTAGGTTCTGAAAATATAATTAAAAAATAAGATATTTAAAGAGGTTGAAGTAATGGGAAATAAATTATTGCTACGTTGGGGATGCATTACCCTGATTGGTATTGCTTACTGCGTAGTGGTTTTATGGTCCAGCTTTATATTTTTACTAAATTATTCCAATATCACTAACATGGGTGGGGGATTTATTTCTCCTCAATGTTTATGGTTCGGGGAGCAATTACAAGCGGATTTTGATAATACCATTCTTTCCTCATTATTGGGGTTTTTGATATGTACGTCATTGATACTTTTTGTTTTTAAGAAAATAAGGTAATGGGTGATAATGATTTTTATAAGCACCTGTTGTGCTCTTAATTAAGACGATTTGACGTCATTCTGAATAGAGTAGAGTTGCCGTCCAGGAGGGATGAGTGAAAAACATGAAAGATTTATTGCAGTCTGCAATGTCTGAAAAAAGGAGAAGTAATTTCCCTGATGTCTGTAAGCCAGAAGATAATGTATTATTGAATGGCGTTTACTTGTGGGTTGAAATTAAAGGTTCTGGGCATGCTTTTGTCTCTGTGCACATGAACAATATTGTGTATTTATATACCTATGGTCGGTACGGCAGGACTCTATTCGGTGGCCCTATTGGAGATGGTATTTTAATATTCTTTGAAGGTGAGGATGCACGTTCTTATTACCGCTTTGAACTTTATGAGCTGGAAGCTCGTGTGTTTAAGATAAATGATGCAAATCCTGTACTGGTCCGGGAATATTTTGAAAATATGTGGAATGCAGCAAAGCCACCTATTCCTACAGAGAAAATGAGCGAAAGAGTAAAGTCTCGAGGTCGTACCATCGATGTTTATGATATGACAGGAGTTAATTGTACGACGCATTCAGTAGAAGGAATTAAGTACGCTGGATCAAAAATATTTGAAACTCAACATACCGTACCCGCTATGCATTCGCCGTTTGGAATATCTTCTCCGCATCCGTTAAGTGAAGAGATGGTTGTGGACTTTACAATCCCTTACTCTTTACATAATTTTCTCATTGAGAGAAACTCAGATTTTTCATCGATGGCAGTTATCGATATGACGGATCAATTTAGACAGCAATATTATAATATTGGTGATAAAAGTGTGAGAGTCGGTGGTTCGAGCGATTTGATGATGGAATTCGGGGCGGAAAGCGCTTCTCTGGCAGGTCAATCAGTTCCTGCTTCTGGTGGTACATTTGGGGGCTCATTAGGAGGGGCATATAATGAAAAATAAATTCTTGCTACGCTGGAGAGTTATTCTATCTATTTTTTTTATTTACTATGTTGTCATGTTTTTCTTTGATTTTATATTTAGATTTAATTTTTCTAAATACGTGGGTGCTGAGGGGGATTATACTGAGTATCAGTGCTTCGGAATTGCCAGTCAATTACTGGCAGATCATGACAATTCAGCAATAGCTTCATTTGTTGGTTTTTTAATCGGCGTGCCGCTTATATTGTTAGTGTTTAAAAAAATAAGATAGTGCCGGCATTTTATTTAATGAGTTCATTTTCAATTCTAATGGTTATTGTTCATGGTAAGTGATTTCTTTTCTTGAGCAATTGCTGCTTCCTTTATGTTTTTTTTGAATATCAAGATGAAACGTTTAACTCTTTTTTTAATGTGTGTGTTTATTGTTTTTTCTGTTGCGGCTGAAGAAACACCTCAAACTCCAGAGTATTACGAACAGCATAGCAATATAAAAAATGGCGAAACGGACACTTATTATATTAGGAAGTATGGGGTTCCTGAACATGCTTTTATCAAGCCGCGTTATAAATTCGTGGGGATATATTATAATGGCATAGAGGATACTTATCGTTCGACAAATCCTGATTTTAGGGAGGTCCCTATTAAAGAACTATTTTGGAATTTTAATGACGACTTAAATTTGACATGTTGGTTCCATTTTAAAGATGGGCAGTGGCGGGTGATAGCGTATGTTTTCTGGCCGCCAGGCGCTGTTTTTTAGATTAGTATTTGAGGGGAAGGTGATGACAAATAAGTTCTTGCTACGTTGGATTGTTATTTTATTTATTTTTATCATTTACTACATTTTCTTTTTTTTCTTTCACTTTATATTTCAATTGGATTTTTCAGAAAACATGAGTATGGGAGGGGGATTTACTGCTGCTCAGTGCCATGCGATTGCAAAGGAATTAATGGCAGACCATGACAATACAGCAATAACTTCATTAGTTGGTTTTTCAGTCGGTGTGGCACTTATACTATTAGCCTTTAAAAAGATCAGGTAGTACAAGTTATAAATATGTTGGTTGTTATTTTATAAAACATGATCAATGGTCTTTCAGAGGCATGCTTTTATCTTGCGAGTGTAAGTAAATGATGAGTTCTTTTGTTATTCTGATGCGTGTAATTCTGTATGGAATAATTATAAACACAAACCCTTTATCAAAAGGTGATAATGTAAATAATAGTAGTATTGATGAGTGGGTAGAAAAAGAAACTGACCATCAGACATTAAGATACTATGAGAGGAATGATATACGTAACGGAGATGAAGACAGTTTCTTTTTGAATAAATATGGCGCTCCTGATCACGAGTTTATAAGGCCTCGTTATGCTTTTGTCGGAGAGTATTATATTGGGCTAGAAAAAACCTATCGTTCAACGAATCCTGAGTTTAGCAACATTCCAATAAAGGAAATGTTTTGGCGCGTTCATGATGATTTAAATCTGACATGCTGGTTTCATCAACAAGACGAACAGTGGAAAGTCTTTTCTTACATATTCTGGCCG
>DFPL01000316.1 GCA_002377245.1 Enterobacteriaceae bacterium UBA3516 | reverse complement strand
AACACCTGCCGCAGAAATCTGCGGTGTCACGACCGAGAAGCGGGTACCGTTCCTGGCGAAAGTTCGCACATATTCCGGGTATAACACAGCAGTGGCCTGCACTTCATTGCGATCGGTAATTAGTTCAAGATTTGAGATCTGGCCAATATCAATGCCCAGATAACGAATCGGCATCCCGGCGGCGAGTTTGCCTGCATCAAAGGCGTGCAGGGTTATCTGGCTGCCTACCGCGCGCGCGGTGGTTTCAGACGCGTAAAGTATGCGCTTGTCGCCTTTACGTGCGCTGGCGCCTGCGCCACTGAGATTATCAAAGCTGATCGCGCCTTTGATGGCGCGCGACAACGGTGAGGCCTGCACGGTCAATCCGCTGCCGTTCAACTGAACTTTCGCGCCGCCTTCTGCCCAGAACACGCTGTTGTTGGTCAGGAGTGAGCTATATTCGGGTTTAATGTGCACTTCAATATCAAACGCATTGGCGCGCGGGCGAACAGTGATGATTTCCCCCACCTGGAACTTACGGTAGAGCACAACTGAACCTGCCTGAACGTCAGGCAAGGTGTCCGCCGTCAGCGTCAGTGTCGTGGTCGGTAAGTCGCTGAGACTGTTCTCTACCGCTTTATCCAGCTTGGCATATAGCGGGTAGTCGGGCTTCATGTCGCCTTTGGTCCCCGGCAAAATGCGGATCCCGCCGCTCAACCATTCATTGGCACTGGCAGCAAGGAATTCGACCCCATCGAGACCCACTTTGACATCAACCCGACTGTTAACCACAAATTTGCTGTCGCCTTTGACCAGGTCGCGATATTGCGGATCGATGGCGATGGCAAACGAGACGCCTTTGCTGGTGAGATCGCGTTCCAGCACCTGGCCGACCTGAACGCCATGCAGGACAAGCGGTTGCCCGGCATCGATACCGTAACTCTCCGGCGCTTTCAGGGTCAGCGTGACGACGCCAGGTTCCTGGAGAAGGGTTTTATCAGAAGGAAGCACGACAAAGTGATTGCGCGGTTGGCCTTCACCCGGCACCAGTTCGAGCGTGGTGCCGGTCAGTAATGAACTGACGCTGGCATTATTTAATGACAACTTGGGGCTGCGCATTTCTATGCGCGTGTTATCACGAAGCAGATTAACGACGCTCGGGTCCACCGTCATTTCGCCGGTCACCGTACCGCCAGGATCCAGATTGATTTTGGTCAGTTCACCCACTTCAAGGCCTTGATACATCAGCGGGGTAGAGCCGGCTTTCAGACCCTGGCCGTCCGGTAAATCAAGCTTGACGAGCACACCGCGCTGACTGTGGGCCAGATCTTCATACAATCCAAATTCATCATCCTGGCTGGCGTGAGCAGAGCCTTCCGGTGAGTCAAAGGCAATCGCACCGTTTACCAGCGCCGCCAGACTCTCAAGCTTCACCTTCGCACCGCTGAGACTGACATCTGCATCCACACCCGAGACGTTCCAGAAGCGGCTGCCCTTTTTAATGAGATTGGTAAAACGCCGCTCGATTAAAACATCGATCGTGACGCCCTGTTTGTTGGCATTAATGGAATAATCATAAACACGGCCAACCGGGATCTTGCGGAAATAGACCAGCGAACCGCTGTTCAACGAGCCCAGGTCAGGGGCGTGCAGGTGAATCATCAACTCGCCGTTATTAAGGCGATATTTGGGCTGAGTATCCAGCGCGGCAAAATGATCCTGTGGCTCACCTTTACCCGGCATCATGCCGATGTAGTTACCGCCGACCAGCGCATCAAGGCCGGAGACGCCCGCCAGTGAAGCCTTGGGCGTCACTAACCAGAACTGCGTATCGCTGCGTAACGCATCCTTCATATTGGATTTGATGCTGGCACGCACTTCGATTTTTTTCAGATCTTCGCTCAGGCGAATATCCTGTACCGTGCCAACTTCTACCCCCTGATAACGCACGGGCGTTCGGCCGACGACGATACCGTCAGCAGACATAAAATCAATTGTGATGGTATTACCGCGATCTTCGTAACTGTTCCAGATGAGCCAGCCCGCGATGAGCAGCGCAAGAACCGGCAAAATCCAGAAAGGCGAAATGCGACGTTTGGTTTTAATGCGCGCTTCAGTCGGCGAAGCGGGGGTTTCCTGACTCATGTGCATCCCAAAGTAAGCGGCTGTCCAGCCATTCCACAGCAAGAATAGTCAATATTACCGCTGCGCCGAAATAAAACGCAGCCGGTCCCATAGTAAAAGCAAGCAATTGGTCGCGATTAATCAATGACATCGTCAATGAGATGACAAACAGATCAAGCATGGACCAGCGACCAATCCATGTGACGATACGTAATAAAATGAGGCGTGCGCGTAATCCCTGCTCGAATTTGAAGTGGATGCTAAGCAGCAGTGTAAACATCACGATAACTTTGGTAAATGGCACCAGTATACTGGCAATAAACACCACCGCGGCAACGGCAATATTGCTGCTGCCCAGAGAGATAATACCGGACATGATCGTATCCTGCTGACGGGCACCGTTAATATAAACCACGGAGATGGGCAGCAGGTTCGCCGGAAAGAGGAAAATGATGGAGGCGATGAGCGCGGCCCAGCATTTTTGCACACTCTGCCGACGACGATGGCGTAACGGAATATGACAACGCGGGCAGCGCCCTCTGGGGTCGGGAAAGCCCGTAAAGTGGCAACCCAGGCAGACGCGGAGCTTTTCGTCCGGTCGCTTAGCCGGGCGCTGAGGGTAAAAACGCTCCCACAATTGTTCTACGTTGAGATGGATGATGGTCATAATGCTGAGAACAACCAGCGCGATGAAAGCAACCAGCCCGATTCCAGGGCGTAAAAAAGCGTAATCCTGAACTTTGATGGAAGCCACACCAATACCTACAAGATAGATATCCAGCATGACCCATTCCTTGAGCTTCTCCAGCATCAGTAAGATGGGGCGAAGATTCATGCCAAGAATATTACCCAGCCACAAATAGGCGATTGCAGCGACCAGAATGAGCGGGGCACCCACCGCGCAGAACAGCACCATGGCTGCGGTCAGAGGATCGCCCTGAGCAACGATCTGCCAGATGCCCTGCAGTAAATCCGCATCGATGCGCACCCCTAGCAAATAGAGATGGAGCAAAGGTTCGCTCCAGGCAAAGGGCATCAATAGCAGCATGGTGATTGCCATCGCTGCGAGCCGCGTCAGGGACCAGTCCCGGCCATCGCGAATTTTGGCATCGCAACAGGGACAGAAGGCGCTTTGATGCGATTTCATGACGGGAAGCGCAAAAAGCGTATCGCATTGCGGGCAACGCTGATAGTGTGCGCGTGGCAATGCATCGCCTATGGCGTGAACGGCTATTTTTTTAGCAGGCGTTATCTGTCGGTTTTTTAGGGCCATTGCATGCAAATGAATAAATCGAGAATGCATCTATATTAACTCATGATTGGAACTTCTTGAGCATCAACGCATTTAATGCTTATTTTAATAGGCCATGTGGTGAGACAAAAGTAAGACTTTAAGTGATTGGAAAATGAACAAAACAGAATTTTACGCGGATCTAAACCGTGACTTTCAGGCATTAATGGCAGGTGAAACCAGTTTTTTAGCGACACTCGCGAATACCAGCGCGTTGCTGTTTGAACGACTGAGTGGGGTGAACTGGGCCGGTTTTTATCTTCTCGAAGGTGAAACGCTGGTTCTGGGGCCGTTTCAGGGAAAACTCGCCTGTGTTCGAATCCCGGTGGGCCGCGGCGTGTGTGGGACGGCAGTCGCGCAAAACAGCGTCCAGCGGGTAGAAGATGTGCATCAGTTTGATGGGCACATTGCCTGTGATGCAGCCAGTAATTCTGAAATTGTGTTACCGATTACGGTAAATAATAAAATTATTGGGGTTCTGGATATCGACAGCGTCGAGTTTTCGCGCTTTGCCATTGACGATGAACGTGGTCTGCGTGAGCTGGTTTCACACCTGCAAAACGTTCTCGAACACACCGATTATAAAAAATTCTTTCTGGACGTCGCAGGATAATCAACGGATAACGTAGCATTTACTGATAGCGTCATTATAATGACGCCTGTTCATGCCTGCGCTTGTTGGCAACGTCCGTTGTAATCAGGAAATTTCATGGAAAATCAACCTAAGTTGAATAGCAGTAAAGAAGTTATCGCGTTTCTGGCCGAACGTTTTCCTCACTGTTTCAGTGCTGAAGGCGAAGCGCGTCCCCTGAAAATTGGTATTTTTCAGGATTTAGTTGAGCGCGTTGAAGGCGAGATGAGCCTCAGCAAAACTCAGCTTCGTTCAGCCTTACGTCTGTATACATCGAGCTGGCGCTACCTTTACGGTATTAAAGCCGGCGCGATTCGAGTGGATCTCGACGGTAATGACTGTGGTGCGCTGGATGAGCAACACGTAGAGCACGCTCGTAAACAGCTTGAAGAAGCGAAAGCACGCGTTCAGGCACAGCGCGCTGAGCAGCAAGCTAAGAAACGAGAAGCTGCCGCTGCCGCAGGAGAGTCAGAAGAGGCGCCGCGCCGTGAGCGTAAACCGCGTCCTGCTCCTCGCCGTAAAGAGGGTGGCGAGCAGAAAGCACGTGCCGATAAACCTGTCGCTAAACCCCAACGGGCACCTAAAGAAGAGCGCCACACTCCAGTTTCAGACTTATCTGTACTGAGCGTGGGTCAGAGTCTCAAGGTAAAAGCGGGTAATAATGCGATGGACGCTACCGTAGTGGAAATCACCAAAGATGGCGTTCGCGTACAGCTTACTTCGGGTATGTCGATGATTGTACGCGCAGAACATTTGATGTTCTGAAACGGAGGCCTGGCCTGGCATGAACACTTTGTTTAAGCGCACCGCGTTGGCTGGCCTGTTGTTAATAACAGGTCAGGTATTCGCAGTTGAAGATATTACGCGTGCTGATCAAATCCCGGTATTGAAGGAAGAGACACAGCACGCGACGGTAAGTGAGCGCGTGACCTCGCGTTTTACCCGCTCTCACTATCGTCAGTTCGATCTGGATCAGGCCTTTTCGGCAAAGATTTTCGATCGCTACCTCAATTTACTGGACTACAGCCACAATGTGCTGTTAGCCAGTGATGTTGACCAGTTTGCCAAAAAGAAAACGGTACTCGGCGATGAGTTGCGCAGTGGCAAGCTGGAGGTATTTTACGACCTCTATAACCTCGCCCAAAAGCGTCGTTTTGAACGTTATCAATACGCGTTGAAGGTGCTGGAGCGTCCGATGGACTTCTCCGGCAATGACTCCTTCAACCTCGATCGCAGCAAAGCGCCCTGGCCAAAAGACGAGGCGGAATTAAACGCGTTGTGGGACAGCAAGGTTAAATACGACGAATTAAGCCTCAAACTGACCGGTAAAAACGATCAGGAAGTCCGTGAAACCCTGACGCGCCGCTACAAGTTTGCAATTCGCCGTCTGGCGCAAACGAACAGTGAAGATGTTTTCTCCCTGGCGATGACTTCTTTCGCTCGCGAAATCGATCCGCACACGAATTACCTGTCGCCGCGCAACACCGAGCAGTTCAATACCGAAATGAGCCTGTCTCTGGAAGGTATCGGTGCTGTGCTGCAAATGGATGATGACTATACCGTCATCAACTCCATGGTGGCGGGTGGTCCTGCTGCGAAGAGCAAAGCGATTAGCGTGGGTGACCGCATCGTCGGTGTCGGCCAGACCGGGCAGAATATGGTCGATGTGATCGGCTGGCGTCTTGATGATGTTGTTGCTCTGATCAAAGGCCCCAAAGGCAGTAAAGTGCGCCTGGAAATTCTTCCTGCAGGGAAGGGCACCAAAACACGGACTATCACGCTGACCCGTGAGCGTATTCGTCTTGAAGACCGCGCGGTGAAAATGACCGTTAAAACGGTTGGCAAAGAGAAAGTCGCCGTTCTGGACATTCCGGGCTTCTATGTTGGCCTGACGGACGACGTTAAGGTTCAGTTGCAGAAGCTGGAAAAACAGAATGTCAGCAGCGTCATTATCGACCTGCGTACCAATGGCGGTGGTGCACTGACCGAAGCGGTTTCGCTGTCCGGTCTGTTCATTCCATCGGGCCCGGTGGTGCAGGTTCGTGATAACAACGGCAAGGTACGCGAAGATAGCGATACCGATGGCGTGGTTTATTACAAAGGACCGCTGGTGGTTCTGGTTGACCGATTCAGTGCTTCTGCCTCGGAAATCTTTGCCGCTGCGATGCAGGACTATGGCCGTGCCCTTATTGTTGGTGAGCCGACATTTGGTAAAGGCACCGTCCAGCAGTACCGCTCGCTCAACCGTATTTACGATCAGATGTTGCGCCCTGAGTGGCCTGCACTGGGCTCTGTCCAGTACACCATCCAGAAGTTCTATCGTGTAAACGGTGGCAGTACCCAGCGCAAAGGTGTGACGCCGGACATCATCATGCCAACCGGGACACAAGAGACCGAGACGGGCGAAAAATTCGAAGACAACGCTTTGCCGTGGGATAGCATTAACGCTGCTACCTTTACTAAGTCTGGTGATATGAAGCCGTTTGGCCCGGAATTGCTGAAAAAACATGACGAGCGTATCGCGAAAGATCCTGAATTCCAGTACATCTTTAAGGACATTGCTCGTTTTGATGCGATGAAAGACAAACGTAATCAGGTATCGCTGAATCTGGCCCAGCGTGAGAAAGAGAATGCTGAGGACGATGCGATTCGTCTGGGGCGTCTCAACGATCGCTTTAAGCGCGAAGGGAAGCCGTCGCTGAAGAAACTGGACGATTTGCCGAAAGATTACAAAGAACCGGATCCTTATCTGGATGAGACGGTTCACATTGCCCTGGACCTTGCGGCGATGGACAAAGACAAACCAGCGGCTCAACCCGCCCCTGCGAAGTAACTCCTCAACAGGCACAAGAAATTGTGCCTGTTTTTTTAACAAGTTCATTCTGGCGTCAGCATTGTGCTACAAAATGTAAAGTTGTGTCTTTCTGGTCACTTACGGCATTCCGATGCTTGAAAATAGCGTCATTACCCATACGATGTGGGTAATCGCATAGTGCGTGTTGTTAAACTGAGGTTAAAAGAATATTATGATGCGAATCGCGCTCTTCCTGCTGACAAACCTGGCCGTCATGTTGGTATTCGGCCTCGTGCTCAGCCTGACGGGTATTCGGTCGAGTAGCGTCCAGGGTTTATTAATCATGGCGCTGCTGTTCGGTTTTGGCGGCTCTTTCATTTCGTTACTGATGTCAAAATGGATGGCGCTGAAATCGGTGGGCGGCGAGGTGATTGAGCAACCCCGTAATGATATGGAACGCTGGCTGATGGATACGGTTGCAAATCAATCCCGTCAGGCAGGCATTGCGATGCCGCAGGTGGCTATCTACCATGCGCCAGATATCAACGCCTTTGCCACCGGTGCCCGTCGTGACGCTTCACTGGTTGCTGTAAGTACCGGGCTTTTACAGAACATGAGCCGTGACGAGGCTGAAGCCGTAATTGCTCACGAGATCAGCCATATTGCGAACGGCGATATGGTCACCATGACGCTGATTCAGGGCGTGGTAAACACCTTTGTTATTTTCATCTCGCGCATCCTGGCGCAGATCGCTGCCGGCTTTATGGGCGGAAATCGTGATGACGGTGAAGAGAGCAACGGTAACCCAATGATCTATTTCGTCGTGGCAACCGTGCTTGAACTGGTGTTCGGCATACTGGCGAGCATTATTACGATGTGGTTCTCACGTCACCGTGAGTTCCACGCAGATGCCGGCTCGGCTAAACTGGTGGGTCGTGAGAAGATGATTGCAGCCCTGCAGCGTTTGAAAACCAGCTACGAGCCGCAGGAAGCCAGTACCATGATGGCGTTCTGTATTAACGGGAAATCAAAACCCCTGAGTGAGCTCTTTATGACTCACCCGCCGTTGGATAAACGTATTGAAGCGCTGCGTAGCGGCTCTTATATCAAATAATCCATACAGAATAAAAAAGCGCGTCCTGGACGCGCTTTTTTTATGGGTGAAATAAAACCCCCCACCTGGCTTCACACGTCGTTAGCCATCGTCTTTCTTTGTTGGCATCAGGCCTCTTCTCAAGACGAGGAGGGCATTCAGATTCCCTAAAAAACGTGAAGATAATGAATGAACCCACTGAGAAACGCCTCTGGTCGTGGGTTTCCGGTTTTATATCGCAGATTTGTAATGAAGTTGGCATACGTGCATTGCGGCGGAGGGGGGAGAAATTTATAATAAAAACCCATTCTAATTTTTATAAAACACTGGCGATGAGGTGATTAATGGCAATCGCAGATTTGGATAAACAGCCAGATTCTGTTTCTTCTGTACTGAAAGTCTTTGGCATTCTGCAGGCGCTGGGCGAAGAGCGTGAAATCGGCATCACTGAGCTGTCTCAGCGTGTCATGATGTCAAAAAGTACCGTCTATCGCTTTTTGCAAACCATGAAATCGTTAGGTTATGTTGCTCAGGAAGGCGAATCCGAGAAGTACTCTTTAACGCTCAAACTTTTTGAACTCGGCGCACGCGCGCTGCAAAACGTGGATCTTATCCGCAGTGCGGATATTCAGATGCGTGAACTTTCACGTCTGACGAAAGAGACGATTCATCTTGGGGCGCTGGATGAAGACAGTATTGTTTACATCCATAAAATCGATTCAATGTACAACCTGCGCATGTACTCGCGTATTGGCCGTCGCAATCCGCTTTACAGCACCGCAATTGGTAAAGTGCTGCTGGCATGGCGTGAACGTGAAGACGTGTTACAGATTCTGGACGGCGTAGAATATAAACGCAGCACCGACCGCACTATCACCAGCACCGAAGAGTTGCTCACGATGCTGGATGTCGTTCGCGAGCAGGGCTACGGCGAAGATAACGAGGAGCAGGAAGAGGGGTTACGCTGCATCGGCGTGCCGGTCTTTGACCGCTTTGGCGTGGTTATTGCCGGATTGAGTATCTCTTTCCCTACGCTGCGCTTCTCGGAAGAGCGTCTTCATGAATATGTTGAGATGCTTCACCAGGCCGCGCGGAAAATTTCTGAACAAATGGGTTACAACGCCTATCCGTTCTGATGCAAAAGCGCCGCCCGTAAGCGGCGCTTTTCATATCTAGCCATTGTCGATAATATTTTCGCTTTTCCGCAATATCGGACATTGCGTCAGGCCGATAATCCCGCTACTGGAGTGCACATACTGTGCCGTACTCACGCCTCGGGCAGTCAGGTACTTACACTGCAAGCCCAATCCTGCTGCATTTTCAGTACTGCCAATCAATACACCATAACCACTAAGCAAAATGCCCACCCAGACCAGGGCCAGCAGAATAATTGTTCGAATAAGAGTACGCATTTCTCTTCCTTGCTGTTAACACTCAGCAACAGGCTACGCTAATGCTTATGGGCTGCAAGTTGAGCATTCCTAAAAATCCCGAAAGCAGCTACAGTTAGTCGCGGTTTAAAGTTAGCGTGCTAAGGTGATTGCATTCAGTGATGTATCGGAGAGTGGAGTGAGAAAATATAGATGGCTGTTGCTGGTTGCCGTGTTGGCAATCTGCCTGCTGCTCTGGACTCAAATGCTAAATGTGATGTGTGACGATGATGTGCAATTTTTCAGCGGCATCTGCGTCGTCAATAAATTCATCCCCTGGTAGCCGCTTTTTTCCTGTAAGCGATTTCCTTCCTGACCGCCGGTGGTAGAATACTGCGTTTTGGTAGAGGTGGTGAAATGAACGAAATGATAACGTCTGGCGCACTCAATTTTGCGTCATTGATTGTTTCTGTGGTGGTGTTACTGGTAGGGCTGGCGCTGTGGTTCTTTATCAACCGTGCCAGCTCACGTACGAATGAACAAATTGAGTTGCTTGAAGCATTGCTGGATCAACAAAAACGTCAAAATGCGCTGCTGCGTCGTTTGTNNAATTCATTCGTTTAGTCGCTGAACGTTAAGAATCAAACATGAGAATGGGAGTGGGGCATGACACGGAAAAATCCCTGGTTTGATGCTTCGCTCTCCCATCACTCCCCGGAAGGTTTTACCAATCTGAGCCCCGGTGGCCACCAGCCCGGAGAGGTTAAGCGCTGGAGGAAGGAGCGTAAAGCCGCTGGTCTTCCCTTGCCCCCTGCGGGTGGCTATGAACACTTCATTGCGACCTGGTGGCAGCCTGCCGAGATAGACGTATCAGGTTCAGAAAATAAATTATGGTGGCTGGGCCATTCCACTATCCTGTTACGCCTACAAAATCAATATATCCTGACGGACCCGGTCTTCTCCCGGCGCGCCTCACCGCTTTCTTTTGCAGGACCAGAAAGGCGCACGCCCATCGCGCTTTCGATTGCCGATTTACCCGCAGTCGATGCCGTTGTTATCTCGCATAATCACTACGATCACCTTGATGACAAAAGCATTCGCCTGTTGCTTGCGCGGTTCCCCGATATCACGTTTTGCGCACCGTTAGGACTTAAGCGATGGCTCCGTCAGCGCGGCGCACGTGATGTCATTGAACTCGACTGGTGGCAAAGTGTGACGCGCCAGGGCGTGGTTTATACCGCCGTACCTGCGCAACACTGGAGCATGCGGACCTTCTGGGACCGCAATGCATCATTATGGTGCGGGTGGGTGATTGAATGTCGCGACTGTCGATTCTGGTTTCCTGGCGATACCGGATATACCCCCAAGTTACTGCAAATACCGGCGCGTCTCGGGAACATTGATGTGGCGGCTTTGCCCATCGGTGCTTACGCTCCCCGCTGGTTTATGGCGACCAACCATATGGATCCTCAGCAGGCTGTTAAGCTATGGGAGCAGCTGGATAAACCACTTGCCTTTCCTATCCACTGGGGCGTATTTGAACTGGCAGATGAATCATTGGACGAGCCAGTATGTGAATTACAAGAAGCGTTAAACGAAACGGTGAGCGGGTTCTCAAATTTTCTGCCCCTCAGGATTGGTCAATATTTAACACTCCCTGATGCCGGGCATGCTGATTGATACTATTTTATTATTTCTAATAATTAAGAGTTTTAATTTTATCGAAACGTTTTTATTGCCTTTTTTTGAGGCACTGTCATCAAGGTTTCATTATTTTGGTGCATCAAAGGATTAATTGCACAACAATTATTCGATAGTCAACCTGAGCAAATGCATAGTCACTAAAATTGCTAAGATCAGAGTTAACTCATTACGGGTTAATGATAAAGCAGCACTTAAATGACAAGGATGATATACGCTATATTTGAATAATTTTAAGTGCTTACGTAGACGAACGGAGCGGCTTAAGCTATGGTTATTACGTGTTTTTTGTACACTTAACGTTTGTATCCTTCGCTTCACAAAAGGTTAATGGCATTGTTAAAATGTGCACACCTTGTGTAGATATCCCTGGAAATTGTGCGACGGATCCAGACATGTTTAAAAATGGCTTGCCAT
>DFPL01000114.1 GCA_002377245.1 Enterobacteriaceae bacterium UBA3516 | reverse complement strand
CCCCTCCAGTGGGAGAGGGCCCGTGTGAGGGCATCAGACCTCAGAAGGATAAAAGCAAAACGGCACCACCGGGTGCCGTTTTTAATGTCTGCTCCATCTCCCCGTGGGCTGATGGATCCCCTGTAGTACGACGTTTTACAGCAATATCATTGCGCAATGAGAATAAAATAGTCACCGCGATGACAGGTTCTGGCGCTACAGAAAAGCACGGAACATAAGGTGAACGGAATGACCACCAGAGCTGCGTTTTCCCCCTCACCCTCTCCCCGGTGGGGCGAGGGGACCGATCGTGCTCGCATTTTTTGCGGGGCTCCCTCTCCCACGGGGAGAGAGAAGAGCAAAGCTAGTTCTTGCGCATCAACAACCAGAGGCTAATCAGCAAGAACGACGCGCTGGGCAGCAGCGCACCGATAATCGGCGGGATGCCATACACCAGGGTCAGCGGGCCGAAAATCTGGTCCAGCACGTAGAACACAAAGCCGAAGCTGATACCCGTCACCACGCGCACACCCATAGGCACACTGCGCAGCGGGCCGAAAATAAACGACAGGGCCATCAGCATCATCACCGCCACTGACATCGGCTGGAAGATTTTGCTCCACATGTTGAGCTGGTAACGCCCGGAATCCTGGCCGCTCGACTTAAGGTATTTCACATAGTTGTGAAGGCCACTGATAGAGAGCGCATCCGGGTCCAGCGCCACCACGCCCAGTTTGTCTGGCGTGAGGTTGGTCTTCCAGGTGCCGGTCAGCGTCTGCGCGCCTGTCACCTGTTTCGGATCGGTGAGGTTGGACTCATCCACCTGCGAGAGTCGCCAGACCTTATGATCCTTATCGAATTTTGCGGTGGCCGCATAGCGCACCGACTGCAAACGACGCTGATCGTTGAAAGCATAAATGCTTACGCCGCCCAGTTCGTCATCGCCTTTAACACGTTCGATATAGACAAAGCTGTTGCCGTCTTTTGCCCATAACCCTTGTTGCGTGGAGAGCAGCGAGCCGCCGTACATGGACTGCGCACGCTGGTTACGCGCCATCTGCTCACCCTGCGGGGCCACCCATTCTCCAATCGCCATGGTCAACAGCACCAGCGGGATAGCGGTTTTCATCACCGACAGCGCCACCTGCATACGGGTGTAACCGGAGGCCTGCATCACCACCAGTTCGCTGCGCTGGGCCAGCATACCGAGGCCCAACAGGGCGCCGAGCAGTGCCGCCATCGGGAAGAAGATCTGAATGTCTTTTGGCACGCTGAGGATGGTATAGAGCCCAGCCCCCAGCGCGTCGTAACTCCCCTGCCCGGCTTTTTTCAGCTGGTCGACAAACTTGATGATGCCGGAGAGGGACACCAGCATGAACAGCGTCATCATGATGGTGGTGAAAATGGTTTTACCGATATAGCGGTCGAGTACGCCAAACGCCTGCATTATACCGCTCCTCTGCCCATCACGCGGGCGCGTATCCGACGCATCGGCACCGTATCCCACAGGTTCAGGGCAATCGCCAGCGCGAGGTACGCCAGGTTAACCGCCCACATCCAAATCAACGGATCAATTTTTCCTTTCGCGGCATTGGATCTCAGGGAGGTCTGCAGCAGGAAGAACACCAGATAAAGCAGCATGGCAGGCAGCATTGAGAGCACGCGGCCCTGGCGCGGGTTCACCACGCTCAACGGCACCACCATCAGCGCCATCATAAAGACGGTGAAGATGAGCGTCAGACGCCAGTGGAACTCTGCCTGCGCACGCGGGTTATCGGTGCGCCACAGGGTGCCGAGCTTCATCTGTTCGGTGTCGTCCGGGTCCAGCGCAACGGCCTGGTGGCCGATAATCGCCTGGTAATCTTTGAAATCGGTAATACGGAAATCACGCAGCAGCGCGGTACCTTCAAAGCGGATCCCCTGGTTTAAGGTCACCACCTGAGAGCCGTCTTTCATCTGCGCCAGGTGGCCGGAGTCCGCGACCACGACCGAAGGGCGCGCGTTGCCTTTCGGGCGCAGCTGCGCGAGGAAGACCTCGTGGAACTGGCTCCCCTCAACGCTCTCAATAAACATCACCGAGTTGCCGTCAGAGGCCTGCTGGAACTGGCCCTGCGCCAGCGCCGCCATGCCGGGGTTGGCTTTGGCGTCGGCCAGAACCACTTCCTGATGGCGCGATGACCATGGGCTGAGCCACATGACGTTAATCGCCGCCACCGCCCCGGTCAGCAGCGCCAGAATCATTGCCGCTTTGACCAGCACCGCCCGGCTCAGGCCACAGGCGTGCATAACGGTAATTTCACTCTCAGTATAAAGTTTACCCAGCGTCATCAGGAGGCCGAGGAACAGACTCAGAGGCAGTATAAGTTGCGCCATTTCAGGCACGCCGAGACCCAGTAGCGAGAGCACCAGATTCGTAGGGATTTCGCCGTCGACCGCTGCACCAAGGATCCTGACCAGTTTCTGACAGAAGAAGATCAGAAGCAGGATGAAAAGGATCGCAAGCTGGCTTTTAAGCGTCTCCCGCGCAAGATATCTTATGATTATCACTTTACATTACGCCCGTAAAAACCAGTCTTTTTACTGGAAAATCGCTTGTTTCATGGCTTAAACGTCATTTATTCTCTTGAGTCGTCGAAATCATCGCTAAGCGTATTATACTCAGCGATTAAACGTATCCGACCCCGATCTGACGTGCCGAAACCCAAGTAACGTTAAGATTAACACGAAGTCACCGCAACAGCGGTTATGAGTTACGAAAGCTTGCAATTCTATCCGTAGCTGCCGCTGTTGTCTTTAAGATTCAGGAGTGTAGTGCATGGAGTTCAGTGTAAAAAGCGGTAGCCCCGAGAAACAGCGGAGTGCCTGCATCGTTGTGGGTGTTTTTGAGCCGCGCCGCCTCTCTCCGATTGCCGAGCAGCTCGACAAAATCAGCGACGGATACATCAGCGCCCTGCTGCGCCGTGGCGAACTGGAAGGCAAACCGGGCCAGACCCTGTTGCTGCACCATGTGCCTAACGTTCTCTCCGAACGTATTTTGTTGATTGGTTGCGGTAAAGAACGCGAGCTGGATGAACGCCAGTACAAACAGGTCATTCAGAAAACCATCAATACGCTTAATGATACCGGTTCAATGGAGGCCGTCTGCTTCCTGACCGAGCTGCACGTTAAAGGTCGCAACACCTACTGGAAAGTTCGCCAGGCGGTGGAGACGGCAAAAGAGTCGCTCTATAGCTTTGATCAGTTGAAAACCAACAAGAGCGAGCCACGTCGTCCGCTGCGTAAAATGGTCTTCAACGTACCCACCCGTCGTGAACTGACCAGCGGTGAGCGTGCTATTCAGCACGGTCTGGCGATTGCTGCGGGCATCAAAGCCGCGAAAGATCTGGGCAATATGCCGCCAAATATCTGTAACGCCGCTTACCTGGCCTCTCAGGCACGTCAGTTGGCAGACTCTTACAGCAAAAACGTGATTACCCGTGTCATTGGCGAGCAGCAGATGCGCGAGCTGGGCATGCACTCTTACCTGGCGGTCGGCAACGGTTCCCAAAACGAATCCCTGATGTCGGTGATTGAGTACAAAGGCAACCCGTCTGAAGACGCTCGCCCGATTGTGCTGGTCGGCAAAGGGCTGACCTTTGACTCCGGCGGCATCTCCATCAAACCTGCCGAAGGCATGGATGAGATGAAGTACGACATGTGCGGTGCGGCGGCGGTATACGGCGTGATGCGTATGGTCGCCGAGCTACAGTTGCCAATCAACGTGGTGGGTGTGCTGGCAGGATGTGAAAACATGCCTGGCGGTCGCGCTTATCGTCCAGGCGATGTACTGACCACCATGTCCGGCCAGACCGTTGAAGTGCTTAACACCGATGCCGAAGGCCGTCTGGTGCTGTGCGACGTGCTGACCTACGTTGAGCGTTTCGAGCCGGAAGCGGTTATCGATGTGGCGACCCTGACCGGTGCCTGCGTGATTGCCCTGGGCCATCACATTACCGGGCTGATGTCGAACCACAATCCGCTGGCGCACGAGCTGATCGGTGCTTCTGAGCAGGCGGGTGACCGCGCGTGGCGTCTGCCGCTTGGCGATGAGTACTACGACCAGTTAGACTCCAATTTTGCCGATATGGCGAACATTGGCGGGCGTCCGGGCGGTGCCATTACCGCAGGCTGCTTCCTGTCACGCTTTACCCGTAAGTACAACTGGGCCCACCTGGATATCGCCGGTACCGCATGGCGTTCCGGGAAAGCCAAAGGAGCGACCGGTCGTCCTGTTGCTCTGCTGTCGCAGTTCCTGCTGAACCGCGCGGGTTTTAACGGCGAAGAGTAAGTTTGCTTGATTGCCGGATGGCGTCGCTTACGCGGCTTATCCGGCCTACATTGGGTATTTAACCGTAGGCCGGATAAGCGTAGCGCCATCCGGCTTTGCATTTAAATCCACCACAAGAAGCCCCATATCATGAAGAACGCCACGTTTTATCTTCTGGACAACGACACCACCGCCGATGACCTCAGTGCCGTCGAGCAACTGGTGTGTGNNTTGCCGCAGAACGTTGGCGCAATGGCAAACGCGTATTGATTGCCTGCGAAGATGAGCAACAGGCTATGCGCCTCGACGAAGCGCTGTGGGCAAGACCGACGGAAAGTTTTGTGCCGCATAACCTGGCAGGGGAAGGTCCACGGGGCGGTGCGCCAGTGGAAATCGCCTGGCCGCAAAAGCGCAACAGCAGCGCCCGCGATGTGCTCATCAGCTTGCGCTCAAACTTTGCAGATTTTGCCACCGCTTTCACAGAAGTGATAGACTTTGTCCCTTACGAAGACTCTCTGAAACAACTGGCTCGCGAGCGCTACAAAGCCTATCGCATGGCTGGTTTCAACCTGAACACGGCAACCTGGAAATAATGGAAAAGACATACAACCCACAAGATATCGAACAGCCGCTTTACGAGCACTGGGAAAAGCAGGGCTACTTCAAACCGAATGGCGATGAAAGCCAGGAAAGCTTCTGCATCATGATCCCGCCGCCGAACGTCACCGGCAGTTTGCATATGGGTCATGCCTTCCAGCAAACCATCATGGATACCATGATTCGCTACCAGCGCATGCAGGGTAAAAATACCCTGTGGCAGGCCGGTACCGACCACGCGGGTATCGCTACCCAGATGGTGGTTGAGCGTAAAATTGCCGCTGAAGAAGGGAAAACCCGCCACGATTACGGTCGCGACGCCTTTATCGACAAAATCTGGCAGTGGAAAGCAGAATCCGGCGGCACCATCACCCGCCAGATGCGCCGTCTCGGCAACTCTGTTGACTGGGAGCGCGAGCGCTTCACCATGGACGAAGGCCTCTCCAATGCCGTAAAAGAAGTCTTCGTCCGTCTGTACAAAGAAGACCTGATTTACCGTGGCAAACGCCTGGTGAACTGGGACCCGAAACTGCGCACCGCGATTTCCGACCTGGAAGTAGAAAACCGCGAGTCCAAAGGGTCGATGTGGCACATCCGCTACCCACTGGCGGACGGTGCAAAAACCGCTGATGGCAAAGATTATCTGGTGGTCGCCACCACCCGCCCGGAAACCCTGCTGGGCGATACCGGCGTGGCCGTTAACCCGGAAGATCCGCGCTATAAAGATCTGATTGGCAAATTCATTGTCCTGCCGCTGGTGAACCGCCGTATTCCCATCGTGGGCGACGAACACGCCGACATGGAAAAAGGCACCGGCTGCGTGAAAATCACCCCGGCGCATGACTTTAACGACTACGAAGTAGGTCGTCGTCATCAGCTGCCGATGATCAACATTCTGACCTTCGACGGCGATATCCGTGAAAGCGCTGAAGTGTATGACACCAAAGGTGAAGAGTCTGACGTCTACGAAAGCACAATCCCGGCGCAGTTCCAGAAGCTGGAACGCTTTGCCGCACGTAAAGCGGTAGTGGCTGAAATCGATGCCCTGGGCCTGCTGGAAGAGATTAAACCGCACGACCTGACCGTTCCGTACGGCGACCGTGGCGGCGTGGTCATTGAACCGATGCTGACCGACCAGTGGTACGTGCGCGCTGACGTGCTGGCGAAACCGGCGGTGGAAGCGGTTGAGAACGGTAGCATCCAGTTCGTACCCAAACAGTACGAAAACATGTACTTCTCCTGGATGCGTGATATTCAGGACTGGTGTATCTCCCGTCAGCTGTGGTGGGGTCACCGCATCCCGGCCTGGTACGACGAAGCAGGCAACGTATACGTGGGCCGCACCGAAGCCGAAGTGCGTCAGGAAAATAACCTGAGCGCTGACGTTGCCCTGCGCCAGGATGAAGACGTGCTCGACACCTGGTTCTCCTCTGCCCTGTGGACCTTCTCGACCCTCGGCTGGCCGGAAAATACCGACGCCCTGCGTCAGTTCCACCCAAGCAGCGTGATGGTCTCTGGCTTCGACATCATATTCTTCTGGATCGCCCGCATGATCATGATGACCATGCACTTCATCAAAGACGAAAATGGCAAGCCGCAGGTGCCGTTCCATACCGTCTACATGACCGGTCTGATTCGTGATGACGAAGGCCAGAAGATGTCCAAATCCAAGGGGAACGTGATTGACCCGCTGGATATGGTTGATGGTATTTCGCTGGCGGATCTGCTGGAAAAACGCACCGGCAACATGATGCAACCGCAGCTGGCTGAGAAAATTGCCAAACGCACCGAGAAACAGTTCCCGAACGGCATCGAGCCGCACGGTACTGACGCCCTGCGCTTCACCCTGGCGGCACTGGCCTCGACCGGTCGCGACATCAACTGGGACATGAAGCGCCTGGAAGGTTACCGTAACTTCTGTAACAAGCTGTGGAACGCCAGCCGCTTCGTGCTGATGAACACCGAAGACCAGGATTGCGGCTTCAACGGCGGCGAAATGGTGCTCTCGCTGGCGGACCGCTGGATCCTCGCGGAATTCAATCAGACCGTGAAAGCCTACCGCGAAGCGCTGGATAACTTCCGCTTCGACATCGCGGCAGGCATCCTGTACGAATTCACCTGGAACCAGTTCTGTGACTGGTATCTGGAGCTGACCAAGCCGGTGATGACCGGGGGCGCTGAAGCCGAGCTGCGCGGTACGCGCAACACGCTGGTGAACGTGCTGGAAGCGCTGCTGCGTCTGGCGCACCCGATCATTCCATTCATCACTGAAACCATCTGGCAGCGCGTGAAAGTGCTGAAAGGCATTACCGACGACACCATCATGCTGCAGCCTATCCCGCAGTACGATGCCTCTCAGGTTGATGAAGCAGCCGCAGCCGATACCGAATGGCTGAAGCAAGCGATTATTGCGGTACGTAACATCCGTGCAGAGATGAACATCTCTCCGGGTAAACCGCTTGAACTGCTGCTGCGCGGTTGCAGCAAGGATGCGGAGCGTCGCGTGAACGACAACCGCAGCTTCCTGCTGAACCTGGCACGTCTGGACAGCATCACCGTCCTGCCTGCTAACGAGAAAGGCCCGGTTTCGGTGACCAAGATTGTTGACGGTGCCGAGCTGCTGATCCCGATGGCGGGTCTTATCAACAAGGAAGATGAGCTGGCGCGTCTGGCGAAAGAAGTGGCGAAGATTGAAGGTGAGATTGGCCGCATCGAAGGCAAACTGTCCAACGAAGGCTTTGTGGCCCGTGCACCGGAAGCGGTGATTGCCAAAGAGCGTGAGAAGCTGGATGGCTACGCCGAAGCGAAAGCGAAGCTGATTGAGCAGCAGGCCGTTATCGCCGCGCTGTAATCAGAGTGCACATGAAAAAGCCGGGCTATCGCAGCCCGGCTTTTTTTATCGCTACATTCCGGTAAAACTCACCGTAGGCCGGATAAGGCATTTTATGCCGCCATCCGGCTCAGTAACTTAGAACACCGCCGGGAAGAAGGACAACCCACGCGCCAGCAGGTTCGCCGGGTCTTTCGCCGGTTGCTGACCGTGGTTTTCCAGCGTCAGATTCTGCAACTCACCGTGCACATGCGTGTTTTCCAGCACATAGCGGGTAAAACGGACTTTCGCCCACGGCCAGGCGAGGAACAGCGTAATCATGCACACCAGCGCGTTGGTGATCGACAGCCACATCACACGGCCAATCGTAACCGTTGAGGAGAAACGAATCGTCCCCGCCAGGCTCACCTGCGAATAGATATAGTTACGCATTTTCACGAAGGCGAAGATAAAGCAGAAAATCGCCCCGAAGATATAGATAAAGTACGCCAGCGCCATTTTGCCGTAGAACGGCCCGGCCAGCATTGCCAGTTGCTCAGGATCGCCACCGACCATGGAGGAGTACTGAATCAGGGTGATAAACGCCGGAACAACAATAAACAGCGCCAGCGCCAGGAACGGGAACAGCAGCAGCATGGAGAACAGCGCAATCAAAATGCACTTCTTCATGGAGAAGGTGCCGGCAAATTTCTGCGTACCGTACTGCAGATTATTGACCAGCATGCCGTACCACTGCGCAGTGTAAACACCCTGCATAACGGCCATGCCCACCAGTAATCCCAACGAGCCAAGACCGATACCAATAAAGATAGCCGTATACGATCCACTGCCAATCGTGCTGCTCATCAGTAATGAGAAGATAAGCACGGATGCCACCATAATTAACAGCGGGCACCCCAGCATCACCCACCAGGCACGCAGCGGGCTGGCATAGAAGCTAAAACGGACATTATTAATTTCCGTCATCAGCATTTGATAACGCAGACCTTGCGTCACCAGCCATGGGAAGAAAATTAAAAATAACCCTATCATGCAAAGGGATAACAGGACGTTATTGTGGACCATGTTAACCAAAAAGATGACATACAGCACCATCAGGCAGAGCCAGCCAACAAATACTGAACTGCCGGTCGCATGATAGGAAAAACGCGCCCCTTCCAGCTCCGTATGGGCATAGAAATAACGGCGAGCGCGCACTAATGCCCAGGGTAAAAACAGGCCCATCGTGACGATAGTCAGTAAAATATTAACCAGCCAGATCCAGAAATAGCCGGCACCGCTCCCCTGGAATGCAAAATTCCGTGAGGGGGCAGCCGCCGCACCTTGCGTTTCGAAAGTCATAACAATCCTTATCGTAAATAGAACAACACTCAATAAGCCATAGAAATATTACGGTATTTTTATTGCCGTTATTAATTTTAGTAAACTTTGTACCAAAAATGTAGCGACCAATATTACTGGTCTTGTCAGTACTGCCGGGAGATGGTATGGCGGTGAAGCGAAGAGAGAAATAAAGGCCGGAATGTGCACCGGCCTGATCGTCATTAAATAAAAGGAACCACTGGCATTACGCCACGAGAAACAACGGCAACAAAGCCTGTTTCAGGCAGCTCTTTATGGTCGGTCAGTTCAAGGCTGTTGAGATCCCCCTCTACCCAGGAATGGCTGGCCTGGTAGCGAATGAACCGCATCTTCATCCACGGATAGGCTAACCCGCAGGTGATCATTGATACAAACACCAGCAGCAGCAACTGCACCACTACCCCATGGAACGTCAGAGTAGAGGCAAAGCGGATGCTCCCGTCTGCCAGGGAAAGACCGTTCATGAAGTGGTTGCGGAAAGCCTGCCAGATATAGGCAGAAGAGAGCAGGATTGCGCCCAGATAGAGCATATAGCACAACAGTATCTGTCCTGGATACTGAGAAATGACCTCATCGCCTGCGCCATTCATCACACGCAGCATCCCCATGCTGCTAAACGAGGTGGAGAGTAAGTAAAACATCAGACCGAGAAAGGGAATCAAAATGCACAGTGAAAACAAGCAGGCTTTAATGCAGTACTTTGTGCTAACGCGAATATCAAATTTATGTACCCCAAACTGCCCGCCTTTGCCGGTAAGCGATATCCATTTGGCATAGACATAGCCGTTGGTGACGCTCATACCGACAATACCTATAATCGCCAGCACAATAATTTTCACCAGAAAACCGTCAAAGTTATATCCACTGAACATCATACTGCCGAGGAAATATATGATTACGCCGAGCACAATTATCAATAACGTAGGTAACCCCATCATTATCCACCATGCACTTTTCATCGAGCAGTGAAAAGCAAAGCGGACGCTATTCAGCGTGGTCATCAACGCATTATATTGCAGGCTTTTTACCATCAGGAACGGCGTCACCAGCATCACAATAAATACCGCTAAGGAGCCAGCCACCGGATGGAGGACTTCTGCGACGAAGATGACAATAAACATAATTATTGAGGTGAGTAGCCAGCTCAGAAACAGCGCGCCGCCCTTTGCGTGGTAACCAAAGCGCGCGCCGTTGAGTTCCAGATGTTCATAGACGTAACGGCGGGAGCGCACCATCGCCCAGGGCACGTAAATGCCCAGAGTAATTACTGACAGCAGAATATTGACTAACGAAATTAAAAAATAGTCTAAACCTTTACCATGAAATATAAACGATTGCCGTGCATTATTCCTGAAACGGATATCTCCGTGCATAAAAACATCATCCTTAAATATAAATATTGATTTGATAAATAATGATTATCACGTCCGTGAGCGCGCTACGATAACGCATCGCCCGCTTAATACCAGTCGAATTAAACAGCTTGCGCCTACTTTCAGAGAATGTTATTAAATATGCCAATAAATGAGTTTGTATTATTGAGCGTATGTATGAATGAAGTGGCTAAAGAGAGCGTGGCATTACGCCGGATGACGGCTAAAGATAATGCCGCCATCGCCTCCGTCATCCGTCAGGTTTCTGCTGAATACGGTCTTACCGCCGATAAAGGCTATACCGTCGCCGACCCCAATCTGGACGAGCTATATCAACTCTATAGCCAGAAAGAGGCTGCCTACTGGGTGGTTGAGTTTGAGGGCGTGGTCGTGGGCGGCGGCGGCGTGGCCCCGTTAAGCTGCAGCGAACCGGATATCTGCGAGTTGCAAAAGATGTACTTTCTGCCTTCAGCACGTGGACGCGGGCTGGCCAAAAAGCTGGCGCTTCTCGCGCTGGATCATGCCCGCGCGCAGGGGTTTACCCGCTGTTATCTGGAAACAACGGAATTTTTAAAAGAGGCAATTGGCCTGTACGAGCATCTTGGCTTTAAGCACATCAGTGAGCCGCTCGGCTGCACCGGACACGTGGATTGCGAAGTGCGGATGTTAAAAACGTTGTAATTGCGCCCTCTCCCGCGTTCGACGGGAGAGGCGAATCCCTTACTAATTTTACGAGCCCACCGGCACGCCGCTGTGAAAACGAAACTCTGTGTCCGGCATACTGATTAGCGCCGCTTCCACTTCGCCGAAATGGCGGATCCGGGGCGTAATGTCACTCTTCGATACCCGCTGAGCAAGGGTGAGGTAATCCTCATAATGGCGGGCTTCAGATCGCAGCAGTGACAGGTAGAACTTTTGCAGCCCGTCATCCAACCAGGGCGCCAGTGCCGCAAAGCGTTCGCAGGAGCGCGCTTCGATATACGCACCGCAAATCAGTTTGTCGATAAGAGTCAGCGGCTCGTGGGTACGCACCTCTTTCAGCATGCCTTTGGCGTAACGACTGGCGGTGATTTTCACATAGGGAATATGGCGGGCGGCCATGGCTTCACGTACCTGCCAGAAATGGTGCAACTCCTCTTTAATTAACAACACCATGCTGTCAATTAATGACTGCCCCCACGGATCGTCCGTTTTGGGCATCGCGCCTTTGGCTACCTGCTTCTGCAACAGATTAAAATCGGGTTCTGGCCCTTCACGAAAGGCGAACGCCTCGTAGGGTTTCAGCCACGCCAGCAGCGTATCCGCACCTTCTTTATCCGCAACGTATTTACGCACCAACAGCATGGCCGTTTGCGCTGCTTTCAGCTCGCAGATCAGATGGTCAGTCAGGAGCAGAGGAAGATTCGCCGGGTCGCGCGCTTTGTCTATCCAGGCCTGGGGAGTAGTGCAGTGGAGAAAATGTAAAACCGGGGAGAGAATCTGGGGATAATCCATGCCTGTTCCTTGCAGTGCGGCAGCCGAAGCTGCCGCAGGGGGACTTAGTGACGCACGCCGTCGTCGTCTTCATCCTCGAAATCTTCATCATCTTCGTCGCCGTCTTCGCCGTTCGGGTCTTCGTAGTACGTGCCCCAACCGTCGTATTCGACTTCAAATTTTTCAGCCAGATCCATCAGTTGCACAACCTGAGCATCGATCAGATCCGCATTCAGCGCGCTTTCGGAAAGCAGGTCGCAGCAAATGACCACTTCGCCCTCTTCCAGCTCCAGCTCTTCTGGCTCAGTCACTTCATAGCCCATCTTAAAGGCTTCGACCGCGACTTTTTCCAGCGTTTCAAAATCATCTGCCGAAAGATGATGCTCAATGGTGTACAGCGCATCAGGATCGCTGCCGTCTTCCAGCAATTCTTCAATAATCAAACGCGTCTCTTCGCGCTGCTCTTCCAGTTGTTCCGGGTTCGCCATGGCTCATTCCTCATAATGTGGCAGATAGACTTATTGTCACATACCGCCGCCAATGCCTCCACTCCCCGGCGAAAAGATTTATTCATAGCGCTTGCAAATGAATATTCATACATATAAATTGAATTTTAATTCAATAAGTGGCCTGAGCCAGGTGAGGGAACCATGACGACGTTTTACCAGAAGCATTTTTTGAAATTACTCGATTTTACCCCTGCTGAAATTCATACCCTGCTGCAGCTTGCCGCCAAACTAAAATCAGATAAGAAAAAAGTCCAAGAAGTACAGAAACTTACCGGTAAGAACATCGCGCTCATCTTCGAAAAAGACTCCACTCGCACCCGGTGCTCTTTCGAAGTTGCCGCATTTGATCAGGGCGCTCGCGTCACTTATCTCGGCCCAAGCGGTAGCCAGATCGGGCATAAAGAATCAATTAAAGATACCGCCCGGGTCCTGGGAAGAATGTACGACGGTATACAGTATCGCGGTTACGGTCAGGAAATCGTCGAAACACTGGCTGAATTTGCCGGGGTTCCGGTATGGAATGGCCTGACCAACGAGTTCCACCCGACGCAACTGCTGGCGGATTTGTTGACCATGCAGGAACACCTGCCAGGCAAAGCGTTTAATGAAATGACGCTGGTTTATGCCGGCGACGCGCGCAACAACATGGGCAACTCCATGCTGGAAGCGGCGGCCATGACCGGGCTGGATTTACGCCTCGTCGCCCCGACAGCCTGCTGGCCGGAAGCCGGTCTGGTAGCGAAGTGTAAAGCGCTGGCGGAGAAAAACGGTGGCAATATTACACTGACCGAAGATGTTGCTGCGGGCGTCAAAGGGGCAGACTTTATCTACACCGACGTGTGGGTATCGATGGGCGAGGCGAAAGAGAAATGGGCCGAGCGCATTAACCTGCTGCGTGCTTACCAGGTAAATAGCCAGATGCTGGCCCTGACCGGTAACCCGGATGTGAAGTTCCTGCACTGCCTGCCAGCTTTCCATGACGACCAGACGACGCTTGGCAAGAAAATGGCCGAAGAGTTTGGTCTGCACGGCGGAATGGAAGTGACCGACGAGGTATTTGAGTCAACGGCGAGTATTGTGTTTGATCAGGCGGAAAACCGCATGCACACCATCAAAGCGGTGATGGTCGCGACCCTGGCTCAGTAATCATTTCCACGGCGCGCTACGCCTACCGTGGCGACACTCAGGCGTAGCCCGGATAAGCGCAGCGCATCCGGGAGAATCACCCGCATCTCAAAAATTGAATTTATACCGCTCGGCAACGATAAGCTGCTCGCCGTAGTGAATAGGCTGGTAGTCGGCATCCAGAATCAGCGTCTTCATTAAAAACAGCGGCTCTCCGAGCGGCTGTTCCAGCAATGTTGCCGTCTCGCCGTGGGCGCGCACCATCTCCACGGTGGTTTCCCCGGCATGGGTCGGGCGAATCGCGTACTTTTCGCGTAAAAGCTGATACAACGAACCGCTCAGATCTTCCTGCTGTAAAAAACCAAATCGCTTGAGCGAGTAGTAGTTATTCTCCAGCATCAAAGGTTGGTCCCCCGCGCGACGCAGGCGTTGAATATAGAGCAGCGAGTCGTCGTCAGCTAAGCGCAGCGCTTCGCGAACATGGTGATAATCGTCGAGGATAGCGGTACGCAGCACCTTGCTGGCGGTAGTCAGATGGCTACTGTCACAGGCATCGGTAAAGCTCAGCAGATGCACCACTTTACGTTCAATCTTCGGCAGACAAACAAAGGTACCCTTTCCCTGTTTCTTAACCAGATAGCCTTCGTCCACCAGCTCTTTAATAGCGTTACGCACCGTCACACGGCTAATGTCATACAGCTCGCTCAGCTCAACTTCGGTGGGTATTTTCGCCCCTTCCGCAAGTTTGCCGGAGGAGATATCGCTGAGGATTTTATCCTTCAACTGTCTGTATAGCGGGACAGCGGTATGCTGTTGCAGTCCATTACTCAACATCGCGTATTCACCAACAGGGCCAATGATTTGAACCCGGATTATAGTCGATGCGCGCACGGGAAACTATGCCGTCGCGCATAGCACGGTTAAACCCAGGCGGAGATGGCCGCAAAAATGGCGCTGGTGATCCACAGCAGCGGAAACAGGCGCATAATCACCCGCAGCCACTGACCAAACCCTACGCGCGCAATCGACAACCCGGCCAGCAGCACACCGCCGGTGGGCGAAATAAGATTGGTCAGCCCGTTACCAAATTGATAGGCCATCACCATCGCCTCTTTATTGATATTAACCAGATCGCCCAGCGGTGCGAGCACCGGCATGGTTAACGCCGCTTCCCCCGAAGAGGACGGCACGCAGAAGGTGATGATGTTATGGCTCAGCAGCATCAGCGTCGTAAAAGCATACTGCGGCAAACCATCCAGCATTTCCGACAGGCCATAGAGCTGGGTGTCGATGATTTTGCCGTTTTACGCCACAACCAGAATGCCG
>DFPL01000002.1 GCA_002377245.1 Enterobacteriaceae bacterium UBA3516 | reverse complement strand
CTGTACCACGAACCGGGCCTGGAACCCATTCTGGTCAATATTCATCTGACGGAAGTGTTCCTCGGCATCTTCATTGGTGCGGTCACCTTTACGGGTTCCGTTGTTGCCTTTGGTAAACTCTGCGGCAAAATTTCATCTAAACCGCTGATGTTGCCTAATCGCCACAAACTGAATCTGGCCGCGCTGGTTGTCTCTTTCCTGTTGCTGGTGGTGTTCGTCCGTACCGAAAGCGTTGGCTTGCAGGTTCTGGCGCTGTTGGTGATGACCGCGATTGCGCTGGTCTTCGGCTGGCATCTGGTGGCGTCCATCGGTGGTGCGGACATGCCGGTTGTGGTCTCTATGCTGAACTCCTACTCCGGTTGGGCGGCTGCGGCGGCGGGCTTCATGCTGAGCAATGACCTGCTGATTGTGACCGGTGCGCTGGTCGGCTCTTCAGGGGCGATTCTCTCTTACATCATGTGTAAGGCGATGAACCGTTCGTTCTTTAGCGTCATTGCCGGTGGTTTCGGTACCGATGGATCCTCTTCTGGCGCTTCTGAAGAGGTCGGTGAGCACCGCGAAATCAACGCAGAAGAGACAGCTGAAATGCTGAAAAACTCCCACTCGGTGATCATCACCCCAGGCTATGGCATGGCGGTGGCACAGGCGCAGTATCCGGTTGCTGAGATCACTGAGAAACTGCGTGCTCGTGGGATCAAAGTTCGCTTCGGTATTCACCCGGTTGCAGGGCGCTTGCCAGGCCACATGAACGTGCTATTGGCAGAAGCCAAGGTGCCGTATGACATCGTGCTGGAAATGGATGAGATCAACGATGATTTCTCTGATACCGATACGGTACTGGTTATTGGCGCGAACGATACGGTCAACCCGGCGGCGCAGGATGACCCGAGCAGCCCTATTGCCGGTATGCCTGTTCTTGAGGTCTGGAAAGCGCAGAACGTGATTGTGTTCAAGCGCTCCATGAACACCGGTTACGCAGGGGTTCAGAATCCGCTGTTCTTTAAAGAGAATACGCAGATGCTGTTTGGCGATGCCAAGGCAACGGTTGATGCGATTTTGAAAGCGTTGTGATCAGAGAATGATGATGAAAACCGCCTGTAATGGGCGGTTTTTTTTGCCCGGAACAGTTGCGACTCGCCCTTCGGGTCGTTGCCTGCGGCAACGCTTTCTCGCTTTGCTCGAATCGAACCTTGGTCGAAGCTTCTCATCCTTCCCTGCATCGGAAGAGTATGAGGCATGGTGCAAACAGGAAGTTTATAGCAATCAGGAAGTGATGGTGGTGGGGGAAGGATTCGAACCTTCGAAGTCGATGACGGCAGATTTACAGTCTGCTCCCTTTGGCCGCTCGGGAACCCCACCAGGGGTAATTCATATTTTGAGGTAAAGCTGGAGATGGTGGTGGGGGAAGGATTATTCGTCACTTCGTTCCTCACCCTTCGGGCCGTTGCCTTTAGCAACGTTCTCTCGCTTTCGCTCGAGTCGAACCTTATTCGAAGGTTCTTACCCTTCCCAGTGAGTGCAAGCTTCTGCCTTACTCATTGGGTTTACTACATTGCTGTAGTGAATAATGGTGGTGGGGGAAGGATTCGAACCTTCGAAGTCGATGACGGCAGATTTACAGTCTGCTCCCTTTGGCCGCTCGGGAACCCCACCACGGGGTAATGCATGGTATTACTGGCCTGCTTCCGTATCAGGAAGCGGGGCGCATCATATCAAATGACGCGCCACTGTAAAGCATTCGTTTCGTAGAAATGAACCGTTTGCGTACTTTTCAGCCGTAACGTACTAAACCTAATCAATTCATTTCATTGGCGATTAAAGAATGATCGTTCTGTTACCGTAAACAAAGACGCGCTGCGCGAGTACCTGGTAAAGGGCACGACTTAAGACATTTTTTTCAACGTCACGTCCTGCACGCATCATATCTTCAGCCGTGTAAGTGTGATCAACGTGAATCACGTCCTGCATGATGATCGGACCTTCATCCAGATTATCATTCACATAGTGAGCCGTGGCGCCAATAATTTTTACGCCGCGCTCATAGGCCTGGTGGTAAGGGCGGGCACCAATAAAGGCAGGCAGGAAGGAGTGGTGAATGTTGATGATTTTGTTCGGGAAGCGAGACACGAAGCCAGGCGTCAGTACACGCATGTATTTGGCAAGGACCACATAGTCAGGCTGATGGGCCTCAATGGCTTGTGCCATCTGATTATCGTGCTCTTCGCGCGTTAAACCTTCATGGCTAACCAGCTCAAAGGGAATATCGAAACGCTCTACCAGGGTACGCAGCGTCTCATGGTTGCCGATGACGGCGGCGATGTCGATATCGAGGCCGCCATAGTTGGCCTTCATCAACAGGTCACCCAAACAATGAGCTTCTTTCGTTACCAGGATTACGACGCGGCGTTGGCCCGCAGGATTCAACTCGCGTACTGAACCTTCCGGTAACGCGCTATCGAGGTCGGCCAGTAATGTCGCATCATTAAAAATGCCCTCCAGCTCGGTACGCATGAAGAACCGCCCGGTGCGGTGATCCACAAACTCATTGTTCTGCACAATGTTCAGCTCGTGTTTGTAACAGATGTTGGTAATTCGCGCGATAAGACCTTTTTGGTCAGGGCAAATAGTGCGCAGTATTTTACGTTGTAATGAATGCATTGCCGGGTAAATCCTGTTGATTATGTTTGCTATGGGGTGACGCTGGGCTTACTGCCCGCAGCACTTCTTAAATTTCTTGTGCGATCCACACGGGCAGGGATCGTTGCGGCCAAACTCAGGCCGCTTGCCGTCAACATAGTACCATCGACCGTTCTCTTTTAAGAATCGGGAGCGTTCAATAATTGTACCTGATTTATTTTGCTCATTGAAACGCGCAACGAAACTGACGTAACCTTCATTCTCGTTTTTTCCAGGCGCTGTCTCGAAGAGGGTCAAACCCTGCCATTGCGTGTGTGCGAAACCTGATTCAATATCCTCGCGAAACGTAGCGGCCTCGCAGTCAGGATGCCAGGTATTAATCAGATAGTCTGCCTGCTTTAAGACAAAGGCTGTATAGCGAGAACGCATAAGATGTGATGGATCTGGCGCAACCTGTGTACCAGACAGATAAGGCTGACAACATAGGCTATACTCCACTGCGCTACCGCAGGGACAGAGTTGAGACACAATCGACTTCCTGAATAAAGAAAATGGCATCATAAGCCTGGGTAGCAATATGTTAACTGAGCTGTGGCGTTGTGGCTATGCCAGTCGCTCCGGGGGATAGAAATCCAGGTAATGAGAAGCATAAAAATTGGGCTGGCTTTAGGCGCAGGTTCTGCCAGAGGCTGGTCGCATATTGGTGTGATAAATGCGCTTCAACGTGCGGGTATAAAAATTGATATCGTGGCAGGGTGCTCCATTGGTTCACTGGTCGGCGCAGCGTATGCGTGTGGTAAATTACCAGAACTGGAGAAATGGGTTCGTTCGTTCAGCTATTGGGATGTGCTGAAGCTCATGGATGTGTCCTGGCGACGCGGTGGTTTACTGCGTGGCGAGCGCGTTTTCAATCACTATCGACAAATACTTTCTGAATCCTCATTCACTGACTGTCAACTGAAATTTGGTGCGGTGGCAACTAACCTCAGTACCGGGCGCGAGCTCTGGTTTACGGAAGGGGATTTGCATCTCGCCATACGAGCTTCATGCAGCATGCCCGGCCTCATGGCCCCCGTAACACACAATGGCTACTGGTTGGTGGACGGTGCGGTCGTTAACCCGGTCCCTGTCTCTCTGACGCGTGCACTCGGTGCAGATATTGTTATTGCGGTTGATTTACAACATGATGCCCATCTTATGCAACAGGACCTGCTGTCTGTTAATCCGGCCGAAAATGAAGAGGATAGCGGTGAAAAGAACACTGCGCGTTTACAATGGCACGAACGTTTACGTGAACGCATCAGTACAATGACGACGCGTCGTACCGTTGTCGCACCGACAGCGATGGAAATCATGACAACGTCTATTCAGGTGCTTGAGAATCGTCTTAAACGTAATCGTATGGCTGGCGATCCTCCGGATATCCTCATCCAACCATTATGCCCGCAAATCTCAACGCTGGATTTTCATCGTGCAGAAGCAGCCATCAACGCCGGGCAATTGGCCGTTGAGAAAAAAATTGATGAGTTGTTACCACTCGTAAAGACGATGGTGTGAATATCCTCGTTTTATGTGACTTAAGTTTAATCTGACAGGCGATTATCGATAGAACATGCCACTATTTATTTATCGTTAGTCAGGGGAGAAAAGATGACGCAGCCGTTAGCAGGAAAACAGGTAATGATCGTAGAAGACGAGCCCGTCTTCCGTTCTCTGCTGGATTCCTGGCTTTCATCTCTGGGCGCGAATACGTTACTGGCAGAGGATGGGGTCGAGGCGCTGGAAATACTGAAAAGTGCTTCCCCGGATCTGATGATATGCGATATTGCGATGCCACGAATGAATGGTCTTAAGCTGGTTGAGCAAATGCGCAACCAGAGGCTCCAGTTGCCGATTTTGGTTATTTCCGCGACCGATAACATGGCGGATATTGCCAAGGCACTACGCCTTGGTGTGCAGGATGTATTGCTCAAACCGGTTAGAGATTTCAACCGCCTGAAAGAGACGGTCTTCGCCTGTATCTACCCCAACATGTTCAATTCTCGGGTTGAGGAAGAAGAACGCCTGTTTCAGGATTGGGACGCCCTTGTCGAAAATCCACAAGCCGCGGCCAAACTTCTACAAGAGTTACAACCACCGGTGCAGCAACAGATGTCAGGGTGCCGGGTAAATTATCGCCAGCTTGTTTCCGCTGACAAACCCGGGCTGGTTCTTGATATTGCCCCTATCTCTTCCAACGATCTGGCGTTTTATTGTCTGGATGTTACCCGTGCCGGAAATAATGGCGTTCTTGCCGCGTTATTACTTCGCGCATTGTTCAATGGACTGTTACAGGAACAATTGTCACATCAGCACCAGCGATTACCGGAAATGGGCAGCCTGCTTAAGCAGGTCAATCAGTTACTGCGCCAGGCCAATTTGCCCGGTCAGTTCCCCTTACTGGTTGGTTATTATCATAGCGAGTTAAAAAACCTGATTTTAGTTTCGGCAGGACTTAATGCCACATTAAATACCAGTGAACACCAGATTCAGGTCAGTAGCGGTGTGCCATTAGGGACATTAGGCAATACTTATCTCAATCAATTAAGCCAGCATTGTGATGCATGGCAATGTCAGGTATGGGGTTCCGGCGGACGGTTACGCTTAATGTTGTCTGCGGAATGAGCAATCGAAACGTATTTTCCAGATACCTTTATCCCGGTGTTTCGGTGAGTGGTACTATCGCCACAGTTTTGCGTATTAGTCCTAATTAAACGCGACCGAGCCCTTTTCAGACCAGTGAGTCGTTGAGGTGCTGATATACTCAGTCGCGTGTAAATTCATGAACATGCTTAACGCGTGAACAGACCAGGAGATTTTCAATGGCTGCCTTAAATTCAAAAGTAACAAAAGCAGTTATCCCCGTCGCGGGATTGGGAACCAGGATGCTGCCAGCAACAAAAGCTATTCCGAAAGAAATGTTGCCGTTAGTTGATAAGCCATTAATTCAGTATGTCGTGAATGAGTGCATTGCAGCGGGTATTACCGAAATTGTGCTGGTTACCCACTCCTCAAAAAACTCCATCGAAAACCACTTCGATACCAGTTTTGAACTGGAAGCGATGCTTGAAAAACGTGTAAAACGTCAGCTTCTGGAAGAGGTTCAGTCAATCTGCCCTCCGCACGTAACCATTATGCAGGTACGCCAGGGGCTGGCTAAAGGTCTTGGCCATGCGGTTCTCTGCGCGCATCCGGTTGTGGGTAACGAGCCTGTCGCGGTTATCCTCCCGGACGTAATTCTGGACGAGTTTGAATCCGACCTCTCCCAGGACAACCTTGCCGAGATGATTAAGCGTTTTGATGAGACCGGAGCCAGCCAGATCATGGTTGAACCTGTCGCCGATGTGACGGCGTATGGTGTGGTTGACTGTAAAGGCGCGGAACTTAATCCTGGCGACAGCGTGCCAATGGTCGGTGTTGTTGAGAAGCCGAAGGCTGATGTTGCACCGTCTAACCTGGCCGTCGTAGGGCGTTATGTCTTAAGCGAAAATATCTGGCCACTGCTGGCAAAAACCCCTCCGGGAGCGGGTGATGAGATCCAGTTAACAGATGGTATTGATATGCTTATCGAGAAAGAGACCGTTGAAGCCTACCATATGAAAGGTAAGAGCCATGACTGCGGTAATAAACTCGGTTATATGCAGGCATTTGTAGAATACGGAATCCGCCATAATACGCTGGGCGAAGAATTCAAAACCTGGCTGGAAGGGCAGGTGGGCGTAACTAAAGCCTGAACGATATAGTATCTGGAAAAGCCGGGTGTCAAACCCGGCTTTTTTATTGTCTTTATCCAGCCGGAACAATGTGATTCCACTCGCGGCGGATTTATCTTACTACGCCAATACGTACGGCCTTGCCAGTTTGAGCGAATTACATCACGCATGCATGATTATCATCAGGCATTGCAGATAATCACCGGGCTTAAGACAAAAAAAAATCCCGCCAGAAGCGGGATTTTATAATGAATGCTATTACTCTTTGATCAGGAAGTCGTCCAGCTGTTTGCCATTCTCATCCATGGCTTTTTTAATCACTGCCGGAGTACGGCCCTGGCCGGTCCAGGTTTTAGTTTCGCCATTCTCATCAACATAGCTATATTTAGCCGGGCGCGCAGCACGTTTTGCTTTAGTGCCGGTCTTAGCGGTAACCATGCTATTCAGCAATTCATTTGGGTCAATACCGTCAGCAATCAGCATTTCGCGGTATTGTTGCAGTTTACGGGTACGTTCTTCGATTTCAGCAGCTGCAGCGCTTTCTTCTTCACGACGTTCGTTAACGACAACTTCTAATTTTTCCAGCATTTCTTCGAGCGTTTCAAGGGTACATTCTCTTGCCTGTGCACGAAGAGTACGGATGTTGTTCAGAATTTTAAGTGCTTCGCTCATTTTTGTAATCTCAAACTTATATTGGGGTGGTTTGTTGGGCTAATAATAGAGCGTTAATTTGTCCAGTGCAATAGCTCGGAATGTAAGGAAATCAATTTTCCTCTTTATTTATCTCACTTCGAAAAAGCGCTAACTTAAATTTTTTGCCGGTTGTTGCACAAAACTTGCTTATACCAGCGGCATTAAGCCAGAGCCAGAAAGCGCATTTTATGGGTATCTTCAATGATTAATCTTATGCGAATTATTGTGGTGGTGGATAAATATCAACCTCGTTAATATGCCGCAAATAGCGGCTCTTGATATGTAAAACGTTAATAATTTCCGAAGCCTGGCGTAAAAATCTACGCCATAAAATAGCCTCACGTTACCCTTACTGACTTATTGAATGTTTCTTTGGCAGCAACAGGCGTGAGCAGGAAATAAGCCTCGCTTGTATTGCACGAAGCAACACGATCTGTTGTAACCCTCATGGCGTAAGGCCTTCGAAGTAGAAAGTTAAATTATGATACAATCCTTGTCAGGAATATCACACTTTGATTGAGGGTTGGCGGGCAATGGCGCAACTTTATTTCTATTACTCAGCAATGAATGCAGGGAAATCTACAGCGTTGCTGCAGTCTTCCTATAATTACCAGGAACGAGGCATGCGTACCCTCGTCTATACAGCAGAGATAGACGATCGATTTGGTGCGGGAAAGGTGAGCTCGCGAATCGGGTTATCTTCTCCGGCGAAGTTGTTTAATCAGGGTACTGATCTCAGAGAAGAGATTGGTGCTGAGCATTTGCGTGAGCCGATTCACTGCGTACTTATTGATGAAAGCCAGTTTCTGACACGTGACCAGGTTTACGCGCTCTCTGATGTCGTCGACGATCTCGATATTCCGGTTTTGTGTTATGGCCTGCGAACAGACTTCCGGGGAGAGCTTTTTACGGGCAGTCAGTATCTTCTCGCGCTGTCGGACAAATTGGTTGAGTTGAAAACAATCTGTTTTTGTGGACGTAAAGCAAGCATGGTTCTGCGCCTTGATCAGCAGGGACGTCCTTATAATGAAGGTGAACAGGTGGTTATCGGGGGTAATGAACGCTATGTTTCTGTCTGCCGTAAGCATTATAAAGAAGCCCTAACGGTAGGCTCACTGGCTGAAATCCAGGCTCGGGTGAGAGGGTGACGGCGCGGTGTTCGTAACCATTCAAAAGCAGTTTGCTTAGCAACAAAAAAACCCGCCATAAAGGCGGGTTTTATATTATCAATATACCTTAAACGGTTTTCTTCGCTTTTTTATCAGCTTTAACCACGTCGACTTTCACTTCTGCGACTTCACCTTCTTTGAACTCGCGTCCATAGAACGTATCCAGCAGGATTTGTTTCAGTTCAGAAATCAGCGGATAGCGCGGGTTAGCACCGGTACACTGGTCATCGAAAGCATCTTCAGACAGTTTGTCGACATGTGCCAGGAAATCGGCTTCCTGCACGCCTGCCTCACGAATTGACTTAGGAATACCCAGCTCAGCTTTAATGCTGTCCAGCCACGCCAGCAGTTTCTCAATTTTCGCGGCAGTACGGTCACCAGGCGCTGTCAGCCCCAGATGGTCGGCAATCTCTGCATAGCGACGACGAGCCTGCGGACGGTCATACTGGCTGAATGCAGTCTGTTTAGTCGGGTTGTCATTCGCGTTATAGCGGATAACGTTACCAATCAGCAGGGCGTTAGCCAGACCGTGCGGAATGTGGAACTGAGAACCCAGTTTGTGGGCCATGGAGTGACACACACCCAGGAAGGCGTTAGCAAACGCGATACCGGCGATAGTAGCAGCACTGTGCACACGCTCACGAGCTACCGGGTTTTTAGATCCTTCATGGTAAGACGCTGGCAGGTTTTCTTTCAGCAGTTTCAGTGCCTGCAGAGCCTGACCGTCGGAGAACTCAGACGCCAGAACAGAGACATAAGCTTCCAGAGCGTGGGTTACCGCATCCAGGCCACCAAAGGCACACAGGGATTTCGGCATATCCATGACCAGGTTAGCGTCGACAACTGCCATATCCGGGGTCAGCGCGTAGTCGGCCAACGGGTATTTCTGGCCCGTTGCATCGTCGGTTACCACGGCAAACGGTGTGACTTCTGAACCGGTACCGGAAGTGGTAGTGATTGCCACCATTTTGGCTTTCACACCCATTTTCGGGAACTTGTAGATACGTTTACGGATGTCCATAAAGCGCAGCGCCAGTTCTTCAAAGTGCGTTTCCGGGTGTTCGTACATCACCCACATAATTTTTGCAGCGTCCATCGGGGAACCGCCGCCCAGCGCGATGATCACGTCTGGTTTAAAGGAGTTGGCAAGCTCAGCACCTTTACGCACGACAGTCAGTGTCGGGTCAGCTTCGACTTCAAAGAAGACTTCAGTTTCAACGCCAGACGCTTTCAACACTGACGTAATTTGGTCAGCATAGCCATTGTTGAACAGGAAGCGGTCAGTCACGATCAGCGCGCGTTTGTGACCATCAGTAATCACTTCATCCAGCGCGATGGGCAGAGAGCCACGGCGGAAGTAGATAGATTTCGGAAGTTTATGCCACAACATGTTTTCAGCTCGCTTAGCAACGGTTTTCTTGTTGATCAGGTGCTTAGGACCAACGTTTTCAGAGATGGAGTTACCACCCCAGGAACCACAACCCAGAGTCAGGGAAGGTGCGAGTTTGAAGTTATAAAGGTCACCGATACCACCCTGCGACGCTGGGGTGTTAATCAGGATACGCGCGGTTTTCATCTCTGCGCCGAATTTCTGAACACGCGCTGGCTGGTTATCCTGGTCGGTATACAGACAGGAAGTGTGGCCGATACCGCCCATGGCAACCAGTTTTTCAGCTTTAACGACCGCGTCATCAAAATCTTTTGCACGATACATGGCGAGCGTCGGAGACAGTTTTTCGTGAGCAAACGGTTCGCTCTCATCTACGACGGTTACTTCGCCAATCAGAATCTTGGTAGAAGCAGGAACCGTAAAGCCTGCCAGTTCAGCGATTTTATACGCTGGCTGACCAACGATAGCGGCGTTCAGCGCGCCATTTTTCAGAATGATATCCTGAACAGCTTTCAGCTCTTTACCTTGTAACAGGTAGCCGCCATGGCTGGCGAAACGCTCGCGAACGGCGTCATAAACAGAATCAACAACGACGACAGATTGCTCGGAAGCACAAATTACGCCGTTATCAAAGGTTTTTGACATCAGGACAGAGGCGACAGCACGTTTAATATCCGCTGTTTCATCAATCACTACCGGGGTATTACCAGCACCTACACCGATAGCGGGTTTACCGGAGCTATAAGCGGCTTTAACCATGCCTGGACCACCGGTCGCAAGGATCAGGTTGATGTCAGGGTGGTGCATCAGCGCGTTAGACAGCTCAACAGACGGTTGGTCAATCCAGCCAATCAAATCTTTAGGGGCACCTGCTGCGATGGCCGCTTGCAGAACGATATCTGCAGCTTTGTTGGTTGCATCTTTAGCACGCGGGTGTGGAGAGAAAATAATGGCATTGCGCGTTTTCAGGCTGATCAGAGATTTGAAGATAGCCGTCGAGGTTGGGTTAGTTGTCGGAACAATACCGCAAATAATACCGATAGGTTCAGCGATGGTGATGGTACCAAAGGTGTCATCTTCGTCGAGGACGCCGCAGGTCTTCTCATCTTTGTAAGCGTTATAGATATATTCGGAAGCGAAGTGGTTTTTGATCACTTTATCTTCGACGATACCCATGCCGGATTCGGCAACGGCCATTTTGGCGAGAGGGATACGGGCATCGGCAGCAGCCAGGGCGGCGGCGCGGAAGATCTTGTCAACTTGTTCTTGAGTAAAGTTGGCATATTCACGCTGGGCTTTTTTAACGCGCTCTACGAGTGCGTTCAGTTCAGCGACATTAGTAACAGCCATAATGCTCTCCTGATAATGTT
>DFPL01000006.1 GCA_002377245.1 Enterobacteriaceae bacterium UBA3516 | reverse complement strand
CACCCGGCCTCCCGGCCAGGAAAATCGCCGCTGGCGCGGTCCACTATTCGCCCCATCCCTGGGGCTCACCCTTTCAGGGCTAGCGTAAGCGCTATTCAAAATTGCTCCCGGCAATTTTGTCAGCGTATTCCTTCAGGCTTATCGGGGACGGGCGAAGGTAACGTCCATGTAAAATCGCCCTCGCCGCGCATCCTTGCGCGGCGCCCCGGCCCTGCGGATACGCTTCGTCGATTTTCAGCCGGACCCAGTCATCGTGGTGACTGTTGTGTTCTCATGGCGCAGTGTTATCGCTGTAAAACATAATATTACTGGGGATTCCTCAGCCCTCAAGGGAGAGGTGGCCGAACGCCCCCTCGCTCCTTTGCAGTGAGGGAAACCTACCCCCTCAATAATCACCTTCCGAAATAACATCCCCCCTAAACACTATCCCACTAATCATTACACCTGAGCGCCATCTTATATTCGATTAAGAAAGAACTTAGGCTACTCCGAGTCATTTCGAATATTTAAAGATCCCTTGAAAGATTAATTTATAACCACGGCACTCAACGCTTGCCGTTATCACTTAAATGGATCCGGCTACGTGCTGGTGATAGTTATTTTCAAGGAAAAGCAATGAATATGAAATTGATGTCCGCGTCTGTTGCCGCAGGTCTGATGTTATTAGCAGGGGCAGCTCAGGCTGATGCCGTTAGCGTCACCGGGGGTACCGTCCATTTCGAAGGTAAACTGATTAACGCAGCCTGTGCCGTCAGCACCACCTCTGCCGATCAGACCGTACAGCTCGGTCAGTATCGCACCGCCACCTTCACCAAAGTGGGTGATACCTCCACCCTGGTGCCGTTTAAAATTGTCCTGACCGACTGCGATCCTGCGGTGGCTGAAACCGCTGCCGTTGCCTTCACCGGCCAGGTAGACGCTACCAATAACACGCTGCTGGCCATTGCTTCCGGCGACAATGGCTCCACGGCGAAAGGCGTAGGGATTGAGATCCTCGACAACAACTCTACTCCACTGAAACCAGACGGCGTGGTGACCTCTGTCGCCCAGAAGCTGGTGGAAGGTGAGAATACCCTGCGTTTTTCAGCGCGCTATAAAGCGACTGCGGCGACGACTTCGCCGGGTCAGGCAAACGCAGACGCCACCTTCATCATGAATTACGAGTAAGCACCCGAGTAAAGGGACGCTCCTCGCCCCATGGATGGGGCATTTTTATTTCCGCCATAAAACGTAAAGAGTCTCTTTCGCGATGCGTAATTATTTAAAAACAGCCGCTGCCATTATTTTTTCAGCGATGGTGTCATTGCCGGCATATGCCGCTGGCGGTATTTCTCTGGGTGCCACGCGGGTTATTTACCCTGCCGATGCCCAGCAAACGTCTTTATCTATTTCCAATAGCGGCGACAAAGAACGTTTCCTGGTCAACGCGTGGATTGAAAATAATAACGGACAAAAAGAAAAAGCTTTTGTGGTTACCCCGCCATTATTTGTTAGCGAACCGAAAAGCGAACATACCCTGCGCATCATTTATGCCGGACAGCCGCTGCCTGCGGATCGCGAATCGGTATTCTGGATGAACGTCAAAGCCATCCCGTCTATCGACAAAAACAGCCTGGAGGGCAAAAATGTCCTGCAACTGGCGGTGCTGTCGCGCATCAAGCTCTTTGTGCGTCCGGCTAAATTGCCCGGCTCACCAACAGAAGCCCCGGCACAACTGACCTTCGCCCGGACGGGCAGCACCCTTACCATTAACAACCCCTCGGCGTATTACGTCTCGCTGGTGAACGTGCGCATGGGCAGTCAGAAAATAGAAAACCTGATGGTCGCCCCGAAAGCCAGCAGTCAGGTTGCTCTCCCCGCCGGTGCGCAGGGCAGCCTGACGTATCAGACTGTCAATGATTACGGCGCAGTAACGCCTGCCATCACTGCCCGCCTGCCTTAACGCTGCGCGTTGAGAAAACACAGGAAAGGATGATGACCCCGATACGTCTCTCATTGTGCGCAGGGCGTGCGCCCCGTTGGTGCGGATTTTTGCTGGCCGCGAGTTGCCCGCTATTCAGCCATGCTGAGAGCTATTTCAACCCGGCATTTTTATCTGATGACACCGCCACGGTGGCGGATCTGTCGCGCTTTGAGAAAGGAAATAACCAGCCGCCGGGCGTCTACCGGGTGGATATCTGGCGCAACGATGACTTTATTGGCACCCAGGATGTGCACTTCGCGATCGCCAAAGGCGAGGCGGCAACCGCCTCTGGCGGGCTGACTCCCTGCTTTGACGAGCAGTGGTTGAAACGCCTCGGCGTTAACCTGCAGGCGTTCCCGGCCATCAGCACGCACCAAGACAAAACCTGTCTGACTATCCCGACGCTCGTGCCGGGGGCCACCGTGACCTACAACTTCGCCTCCCAGCGACTGGACATCACTCTGCCCCAGGCGGCGATGAACAACAGCGCACGCGGCTATATTTCGCCGGAAGAGTGGGACGAAGGCATTCCGGCCGGGCTACTCAACTACACCTTTACCGGCAGCCGGGGCACTGACAGCGATAACTACTATGTCAGCCTGCAAAGCGGCATGAATGCGGGGCCGTGGCGACTGCGTAACAGCAGCGCGTGGCGATATACGAGTAGCGACAGCGGGCATTCCCAGCGCTGGAGCAACATCGGGACCTGGCTACAACGCACCCTTGTTCCCCTGAAAAGCGAACTGGTGGTGGGCGACAGCAACACCACAAACACCGTTTTTGACAGCCTCGGGTTTCGCGGCGTACGCCTGTTCTCCTCAGACAGCATGTACCCCGACAGCCTGCAGGGTTACGCCCCGACCGTGCGTGGCATTGCCCGCACCCCAGCCAAACTGGTGATTCGCCAGAACGGTTACGTCATCTATCAGAGCTATGTCTCTGCGGGTGCGTTTGCGATAACCGATCTTAACCCCACATCGTCGAGCGGCGACCTTGAGGTGACCGTAGAAGAAAAAGACGGCGGCCAGCAACGCTACGTGGTGCCCTACTCCACGGTACCCTTGCTGCAACGTGAAGGCCGGGTGAAATATGATGCGGTG
>DFPL01000004.1 GCA_002377245.1 Enterobacteriaceae bacterium UBA3516 | reverse complement strand
CTACCCTTTGACCCAGTGCGGGATGAAGTGGTACTGATTGAACAGATCCGTATCGCGGCGTTCGATACCAGTGAAAGCCCATGGCTTCTGGAGCTGGTGGCCGGGATGATTGAAGAAGGCGAAACGGTTGAGGATGTGGCTCGCCGGGAAGCACAAGAAGAGGCTGGTCTTGCCGTTGGGCGTGTGAAGAAGTTTATGAGCTATCTCGCCAGCCCTGGCGGAACCAGTGAGCGTTTATCCTTATTGGTTGGCGAAGTGGATGCCACGCAGGCTGAAGGTATACATGGTCTGGTGGATGAAAACGAAGATATTCGTGTTCATGTGGTGAGCCGGGAACAGGCTTATCAGTGGGTAGAAGAGGGGAAAATCGACAACGCGGCGTCTGTCATCGCCCTGCAATGGCTGCAACTGCATTATGAGAGCTTACGAAAAGAGTGGAAAAAATGAAGCGTTATACACCTGACTTCCCAGAAATGATGCGCCTGTGTGAAACCAATTTCGCCCAGTTGCGTCGCCTGTTGCCGCGTAATGATGAGGCAGGCGAAACGGTGAGCTATCAGGTGACGAATGCGCAATACCGGTTAACGATTGTGGAATCCACCCGCTACACTACGCTTGTGGAAATCAAACAAACCGTGCCGGCAATCAGCTACTGGAGCCTGCCGTCAATGACGGTTCGTTTGTATCATGACGCGATGGTGGCCGAAGTGTGTTCGAGTCAGCAGATCTTTCGCTTCAAAGCGCGTTATGATTACCCGAATAAAAAGTTGCATCAACGCGACGAAAAGCATCAAATTAATCAGTTTCTGGCCGACTGGCTACGTTACTGTTTAGCACATGGAGCAATGGCGATTCCGGTTTGTTAGCGTAGTGAAACCTAAGGACACCATTTGGAAAGCCTGTTAAACCTGAGTCTGGCTGATGAGTCCAGAGTCAGGATACTACAAATTACTGATACTCATCTGTTTGCCGAAAAGCACGACACGTTGTTAGGGGTGAATACCTGGGAAAGTTATCAGGCCGTACTGGATGCCATCCAGGCCCAACAGCGTGAGTGTGATTTGATTGTCGCAACAGGCGACCTCGCGCAGGATCAAACCGCTGCGGCCTATCAGCACTTTGCTGAAGGTATCGCAAGGTTTGTCGTACCCTGCGTATGGCTGCCTGGCAATCATGATTTCCAGCCTGCAATGTACAACGCGCTTCATGAAGCGGGTATTTCACCGGCCAAGCGTGTCTTTGTGGGTGAGCACTGGCAGATTCTGTTACTGGATAGCCAGGTGTTCGGTGTCCCTCATGGTGAGCTGAGCGAATTCCAGCTTGAGTGGCTGGAGAAAAAGCTGTTGGACGCCCCTGAGCGTCATACGCTGCTGCTTTTACATCATCACCCTTTGCCTTCAGGATGTAGCTGGCTCGATCAGCACAGTCTGCGCAATGCCGCTGAACTGGACCACGTGCTGGCGCGCTTCCCCAACGTCAGGAATATGTTATGTGGGCATATACACCAGGAGCTGGACCTCAACTGGAATGGCCGCCGTATGCTGGCAACGCCGTCCACCTGCGTCCAGTTTAAACCGCATTGTGCTAACTTTACGTTGGATACCATCGCACCTGGCTGGCGCTGGCTGGACCTCCATGCGGATGGCAGCATGCACACGGAAGTCTGCCGTTTGCAAAGTGCCGAATTTAGTCCTGACACCGCGTCAGAAGGCTACTGATGTCTACACTTCTTTATTTACACGGTTTCAACAGCTCGCCGCGCTCAGCGAAGGCGACCCAGTTCAGCGCGTGGCTGGCAGAGCACCACCCTGATATTAACGTCGTGGTCCCGCAGCTGCCGCCGTATCCGTCTGAAGCAGCGGAGCTGCTGGAGTTGCTGGTGCTGGAAAATGGCGGGCAACCCTTGGGTATCGTGGGATCGTCGCTGGGAGGCTATTACGCCACCTGGCTTTCGCAGTGTTTTACCCTGCCAGCCGTGGTCGTGAATCCCGCGGTTCGTCCGTTTGAATTACTGGCCGATTTCCTTGGCAACAACGAGAACCCCTACACGGGGCAGCAATATGTGCTAGAGTCTCGCCATATTTACGATCTCAAAGTGATGCAGGTCGACCCTCTGGACGCACCGGATTTAATCTGGCTTCTGCAACAGACGGGCGATGAAGTGCTGGATTATCGTCAGGCTGTTGCGTATTACGATGCGTGTCGCCAGACGGTAGAAGAAGGCGGTAACCATGCTTTTGTGGGCTTTGAGAATCATTTCACACAGATTGTCGACTTCCTTGGGCTTCGTTGAGCCAACAGGGAAAAGACCCGATCACTATCTACGAACAAACCATGACGCAATCCTATAACGCTGATGCCATAGAGGTACTCACCGGGCTTGAGCCGGTTCGCCGCCGTCCGGGGATGTATACCGATACCACCCGTCCTAACCATCTTGGTCAGGAAGTCATTGATAACAGCGTGGATGAAGCGCTGGCAGGCCACGCCAAACGTGTGGATGTCATTTTGCACGCCGATCAATCTCTGGAAGTCATTGATGATGGTCGCGGCATGCCGGTGGACATTCACCCGGAAGAGGGCGTTCCTGCGGTTGAACTGATCCTTTGCCGTTTGCATGCGGGCGGCAAGTTCTCCAATAAAAATTACCAGTTCTCCGGTGGTCTGCACGGTGTGGGCATTTCCGTGGTGAATGCGCTCTCGCGTCGTGTTGAAGTCAACGTGAAACGTGATGGGCAAATTTATAACATCGCCTTTGAGAACGGTGACAAGGTCCAGGACCTGAATGTCGTGGGTACCTGCGGAAAACGTAACACGGGCACCAGCGTTCACTTCTGGCCGGATGAACAGTTCTTTGATAGCCCGCGTTTCTCCGTTTCACGCCTGTCGCATCTGCTGAAAGCGAAAGCGGTACTTTGCCCTGGCGTTGAAATCACCTTTAAAGACGAAGTGAATAACACCGAGCAGCGCTGGTGCTATGAGGATGGCCTGACCGATTATCTGATGGAAACGGTAAACGGTCTGCCAACCCTGCCTCAGCAGCCTTTTGTGGGTAACTTTGCCGCTGAGACGGAAGCCGTTGACTGGGCGCTGCTCTGGCTGCCGGAAGGCGGTGAGTTATTGACAGAAAGCTACGTTAACCTGATCCCGACCATGCAGGGCGGTACGCATGTGAACGGTCTGCGTCAGGGACTGCTGGATGCTATGCGTGAGTTTTGCGAATACCGCAACATTTTGCCGCGCGGCGTGAAGCTGTCGGCGGAAGATATCTGGGAACGCTGCGCCTATGTGCTGTCGGTCAAAATGCAGGATCCGCAGTTTGCCGGGCAGACTAAAGAGCGTCTCTCCTCGCGCCAGTGCGCGGCGTTCGTTTCGGGCGTGGTGAAAGATGCCTTCAGCCTGTGGCTGAACCAGAACGTGCAGGCAGCGGAAATGCTGGCTGAAATGGCCATCTCCAGCGCCCAGCGGCGTCTGCGTGCGGCGAAGAAAGTGGTGCGTAAAAAGCTCACCAGCGGCCCAGCGCTGCCGGGCAAGCTGGCGGACTGCATCAGCCAGGATCTTTCGCGCACCGAGCTGTTCCTGGTGGAAGGTGATTCGGCCGGCGGCAGTGCCAAGCAGGCCCGCGACAAGGACTTCCAGGCGATCATGCCGTTGCGCGGCAAGATCCTGAACACCTGGGAAGTGGCCTCGGGCAGCGTGCTGGCCTCGGAAGAAGTGCACAACCTGGCGATTGCGATCGGCTGCGACCCGGGCAAAGATGACATCAGCGGGCTGCGTTACGGCAAGGTGGTGATCCTGGCCGACGCGGACTCGGACGGCCTGCACATTGCGACGCTGCTGACGGCGTTGTTCCTGAAGCACTTCCCGGCGCTGGTGGCCGCCGGCCACGTGTTCGTGGCGATGCCGCCGCTGTTCCGCGTGGACGTGGGCAAGCAGGTGTTCTACGCGCTGGACGAAGAAGAAAAGCGTTCGCTGCTGGACAAGATCGAGCGCGAGAAGATCAAGGGCCAGGTCAGCGTGACCCGCTTCAAGGGTCTGGGCGAAATGAACCCGGAGCAGCTGCGCGAATCCACCATCCACCCGGACACGCGCCGCCTGGTGCAGCTGACCGTGGACGACGACGAGCAGACCAGCGCCCTGATGGACATGCTGCTGGCCAAGAAGCGCGCGGGCGACCGCAAGCAATGGCTGGAAAACAAGGGCGACCTGGCCTCGCTGGAGGTCTGAGTTTTCCGCGAAAAGCCCCGCTTCGGCGGGGTTTTTTATTGCCTGCGGGATTGTCGTGTTGTCGTGTCGGCATTCGACGCACTGCGTGTCGCCGGGCGTTGCCCGGCTGCTGCCGGATTTGGGCGAACAGCCGGCGGTCATCGGTTCTCTGGTTTGGCGGGTCGGGATGG
>DFPL01000278.1 GCA_002377245.1 Enterobacteriaceae bacterium UBA3516 | reverse complement strand
CGTATTATTTTGTGGGGATCTCTCAGCCCTCAGGGAGAGGGGACCGATCGAGCCCGGTGGGCGAGGGTATAAAATCGAACTAACCGCGAAAAAACGGCCCCGTGGTAACGGAGTCGCGCAATACCAGCGTGCCGGTAAAGGGCGGGATTGCCTCAGTATCAATGTTGTTCGCAAGCTTAATGGCCTGATCGATCGCGGTCGTTATCATGCTGTCGATGGGCAGATAGACTGTCGACAGTCCCGGCTCCAGCCAGCGGGCGCTGGGGGCATCATCAAAACCAAATAAAGAAATATCCTGCGGAATGCGCAGACCTGCCTGGTGCAACGCCTTGGAGGCACCCAGCGCCATATCGTCATTACAAGCAAATACCGCGCTAACCTTCACGCCTTCCTGCAAAATCTCCTGACACAGCATATAGCCTCGGGTCATGGAGGAATCCCCGTATTTCACCTTTGCCGGATCCCAGCGAATACCGTGTTTTTCCAGCGCTTTACGGTAGCCCATTAACCGTGCTTTGCCGGTCGGGGTGTGGATCGGTGTTGTGATACAGGCGATATCATGATGACCCTGGCTGATTAAATACTCCACGGCCTGCAAAGCGGCATCCTGCTGCTCGAAGAAAACGCATTTATCATGGGCCTGAAACAGCTCCCGATTGATCACAATCAGCGGCATTGGCGTGGCATCTATCAGCCGGATGATGGCTTTCTCACTCATAAAGCGTGTGTAAAGAATAATGGCGTCGCAGCGGCGATCGGCCAGCATTTGTACCGCCAGCTCTTCACGTTCTGGCGTGTCGTGGCCATCCGTCACAATCAACTGCTTCCCGTGCGCCTCTGACTGACGTGACGCCTGCTGCAGCAAGCGCCCGAAATAGAAACCGTCAAAACAAGACACCACCAGGCCAATACTGTTGCTGGTGCGATTTGCCAGCGACTGCGCGAGGAAATTAGGGCGGTATCCCAGTTCCTCCATCGCCTTGAAAACCTGATTACGGGTGCTTTCTTTAACTTGTCCTGTGCCATTTAGCACGCGCGAAACCGTCGCTTTGGAGACGCCCGCGCGCAGTGAGACATCCAGCATTGTCGCCATGACGCGTTCCTGTTTCACGTGAAGGGCAGCAGTTTACCACACTCATTACCGGGGATAAGGCGCTGATAGCCCGCCGAGCGGGCTTTCTCGAGGTGTTACGCAAAAAATCCCCGTCCTCTCGAATGTGGTATGCCAATAAAGAAAAATCACTTGATTTGGAATACCACGGCCCGGGTTGAGAGGTGAATCACAGAACTTTTTTTCGACGATGTCTATTTTTGGTATACCAATAGGTAGTGAGCTGTATACCTGCAATCATAATAAAGCCCTTTTACCGAGGTACCTACGCATGGCTCTACAGGACAAACTCATCGATTCGCTGGGTAGTTTTGCGACCAAATTCAATAGCTATCGCTACATCATGGCGATCAAAGCCTCTTTTATTACCCTGATGCCGGTGATCATCGTCGGCGCGTTTTCCGTACTGATCTCTAACATGGTGCTCGATCCCAAAAACGGGTTGGCGAGTTTTGAGTCGCTGTCGTTTCTGGCGGCGCTTAAGCCCATCACCGCCGCGATCAACTATGCCACTCTGAACTTCCTCAACATTGGCGCAGTGTTCTTGATAGGCATTGAGCTTGGCCGAATTAACGGCATCAAAACGCTTTTCCCCGGTCTGCTGGCGGTGATCTGCTTTATCTGCGTGACGCCAACCACCGTTGAGATGCTGGTGGACGGGCAGATGCACGTGGTGAAAGACGTGCTGCTGCGTCAGTTCTCCGATACCCGCAGCCTGTTCCTCGGCATGTTCATCGCCATTTTGTCAGTGGAAATCTACTGCTGGCTGGAGACGCGGAACGGGCTGAAGATCAAAATGCCTGACACCGTGCCACCTAACGTTTCGGCGTCATTCTCAGCGCTTATTCCGGCCATCATCACCACCACGGTGATTGCGACCTTTGGCTTTGTATTCCATCAGATTACCGGGATGTACCTGTATGACGCGGTCTACCAGGTGGTGCAGCAGCCGCTCGAACGCGTGGTGCAAAGTCTGCCGGATATCCTGCTGCTGATGTTGGTCGCCAAACTTTTCAGGGTGATTGGCATCCACGGTAACCAGATGATTAAAGCGATTCGTGAGCCGCGGCTGTAAGGGGCGATGACCGTCAATATGTCGGCGTTTGAACAGGGCAAAGAGGTGCCAAACATCATCACCATGCCGTTCTGGGATGTGTATATGAGCATCGGTGGCTCCGGGCTGACCATTGGCCTGCTGATCGCGGTGATGATCGCCACCAAGCGTAAAGAGATGAAAGAGATTGCCAAGCTCTCCATCGGGCCGGGCCTTTTCAATATCAATGAACCGGTGATTTTCGGTATGCCGATCATGCTGAATCCGATCCTCGCAATCCCGTTTATCATCACGCCGCTGGTCACCGGATCGATTGGTTACTTCGCCACTGTCACCGGCTTTGCCGGTAAAGCGGTGGTGATGGTGCCCTGGACAACCCCACCGCTGATAAACGCCTGGCTCTCCACCGCCGGTTCAATGGGCGCGGTTGTCACCCAACTTATCTGTATTCTCACTGCCATCATTATTTACCTGCCATTTGTGAAGATTGCCTCCCGTCGTGCTGAACAGGCGCAGCGACAGGCAGAATCGGCTGACGTGGCGAAAAATGTCTGAAGGAGCGTGATGTGAGCGTTAAAACTGTGTCTATACCGCCGTCGTTTATTCTCGGTGCGGCGGCGTCAGCCTGGCAAACCGAAGGCTGGACGGGAAAGAAAGAGGGTCAGGATTCGTGGCCCGATCTCTGGTACAAGAACGACAGGCACGTCTGGCATGACGGTTACGGCCCGGCGGTAGCGACGAACTTCTACAGCCGTTTTCGTGAAGACGTTCAGTTGATGAAAGACGCGGGGCTGACCCATTATCGCACCTCGATTAACTGGTCGCGTTTCCTCACCGACTACGAAAAGGGCGTGGTGGATGAGGAGTACGCCGCGTACTACGACCAGCTTTTTGCAGAGATGGAACGTCAGGGCATCGTGCCGATGATCTGCCTCGAACACTACGAGCTGCCGGGTTATCTGCTGGAAACTTACGGCGGTTGGGCATCAAAAAAAGTGGTTGAGCTATACCTGCTGTACGTCGAAAAAGTCTTTGAGCGCTTTCATCAAAAAGTGACGCGATGGTTCACGTTTAATGAGCCTGTTGTGGTACAGACACGCGTTTATCTTGACGCGCTGCGCTGGCCCTATGAGCAGAACACCTCAACCTGGATGCAGTGGAATCACCATAAAAATCTTGCTACGGCGAAGGTGGTGAAACTTTTCCGGGAAAAAGGCTATGCCGGGACGGTGGGCTGTATTCTCAACCCCGAAGTCACTTACCCGCGCTCGCGTGCGCCCCACGACCTGCGCGCTGCCGACATGTATGACCTTTTCTATAATCGCGTGTTTCTTGACCCGATGGTGAAAGGCGAATACCCGGCAGAACTGTTCGATGTGCTGGAAAAACATCAGGTGAGCTGGCATTACACCGATGAGGAGCTGGCGATTATTCGTCAGAATACCGTCGATGAATTAGGTATTAACCTCTACTACCCGCACCGCGTGAAAGCGCCTTCCCGCGCCTGGCACCCGGAAACCCCTTTCCACCCCGCTTATTACTATGAGCCGTTTGAGCTACCTGGCAGACGAATGAACAAATCCCGCGGTTGGGAGATTGGGCCGTTCATTATTTATGACATGGCGATGCGTATCAAAAACGAGTACGGCAACATTCCCTGGTTTGTTGCTGAAAGCGGAATGGGCATCGAGAACGAAGGGCAATTTCGCAATGCGGATGGCGTGATTGAGGATGATTACCGAATTGCGTTCATTGGTGAGCATCTTTACCAAACCCTGCGCGCCCGTGAAGACGGTGCAAACTGCCAGGGCTACATGCTGTGGGCCTTTACTGACAACGTTTCGCCAATGAACGCCTTTAAAAATCGATACGGACTGGTGGAAATTGACCTGCAAAACAACCGTGACAGGCGGGCGAAAAAGTCCCTGCACTGGTATCGCCGCTTAAGTAAAGAGCGCCAGCTAACGCTTAATATTGATGATGAATGGAAATAAGGAGCTGTGATGAAACGCATCGTTTTATGTTGCTCGGCCGGCATGTCCACTTCGCTGGTGGTCACCAAAATGGAAAAAACGGCGGCAGAGCGCGGTCTGGAGCTGAAGATCTACGCCATCGCTGAACAGAGTCTGCGTGATGAGCTGGAAAGCCACAGTCATGAGGTGATTGCGGTGCTGCTAGGGCCGCAGGTCCGCTTTAAGCTCGCGGAAAACAAAAAGCTTACGGATGAGTACAACATCCCTATCGATGTTATCGATTCGGTGGCTTACGGCACGCTAAATGGCGCGAAAGTTCTCGATCAGGCGCTAAATTTGGTAAGATAGCGCCCCCTCAGGCCGCGGCAATCCGCGGCCCGCGCTTTTTATTCTATCGATAGGTGATTCTGTGGAAAAAGCCGTCATCCCGCCGGAGAAAAAACAGTACCAGGAAATTGGCGAAGATTTACGCGCACAAATCATCGAGGGCCACTATCCCGTGGGCTCCCGCCTCCCGCCTGAGCGTAATATCGCCGAAAAATATGGCGTCAGCCGTACCATCGTGCGCGAAGCACTGTTGATGCTTGAGTTACAGGGTACGGTGGATATCCGCCAGGGCTCGGGGGTCTACGTCATGCGTATCCCTCAGGAGCATGAAAACGAAGAAGAGCGCTTTTTAAGCAGCGATGTCGGCCCGTTTGAAATCCTGCAGGCTCGCCAGTTACTGGAGAGCAACATCGCCGCTTTTGCTGCCAAAATGGCGACGCGTGCGGACATCGACAACCTGCGCCGCATCCTTGAGCAGGAACAACGTGCCATCGCCATGAACGACACCTCGCAGGACAACAGCAAAATGTTCCACCTGGTGCTGGCGGGGGCGTCGCAAAATCAGATGCTGCTGGCAACCGTCGAGAGCGTCTGGCATCACATGGACAGCAGCCCGCTCTGGCAGCAATTTAACGTGCATATTGCCAGCCGTCCGTATCGCTTAAAATGGCTCGGTGACAGGCAAACTCTGCTCGCCGCCCTGCGTCGCCGGGATGTGATGGGAGCCTGGCAGGCCATGTGGCAGCATCTTGAGAACGTGAAAAAGAGTCTGCTGGAGCTGTCAGACGCGGATGCACCGGATTTTGACGGTTACCTGTTTGAATCAGTGCCGATTTTCCAGGGGAAACTGATGTGAACATCGTACCGTTATACGATGCCCCTCAGCATGCAGAGCAGGTGATCGAGTGGTTGTCGCGTGAGTTTGGCGATGCCCTGCCGCGGGCCTTCTTTGCAAGCATTATTGAACACAGCCAACAGCCTGGTCAGTTGCCGTTAACCTTCGTTATGGTTGAAGGCGAAAAATTGCTGGGCACCGTCGGCTTGTGGCGCTGTGACCTGATTAGCCGTCAGGATCTCCATCCGTGGCTTGCGTCGCTGTATGTCGATGAAGCCGCGCGCGGCAAAGGGCTTGCACGCGTGTTACAGCAGCATGTTATTGATTGCGCCAGAGAGATGGGCTTTGCTGAATTGCATCTCTATTCTGCCTGCCGTGACTTTTATGAGCGCTTTGGCTGGCAGTATATTGGCGACGGCCTCGATTACCCTGACACCACCGTCCACCTTTACCGCTTTAGGCTCTAACTCTCCTGCGGTGTGATGACCGAATGGCGTCGCACCAGCGTGGGGTTAAACAGATGCGTTATCTCCGGGAGTGGGCGGTTTTCCGCCAGCGCCAGCGCCAGTTCGGCGGCCTGGGTCGCCATGGTGACAATGGGGTAGCGCACGGTGGTTAAGCGTGGCCGCACATAGCGCGAAATCAGAATATCATCGAAACCGATCAGTGAGATTTCCTGGGGAACATCAATGCCGTTGTCGTTCAGCACGCCCATCGCCCCGGCAGCCATTGAGTCGTTATAACAGGCCACTGCGGTAAAATTCTTGCCGCGCCCTAACAGCTCTGTCATGGCCTGTTCGCCGCCGCTCTCGTCCGGCTCAGCAAAGGTCACCAGCCGATCGTTGCAGGCCAGGCCATGCTCTTTCAACGCATCGTAATAACCCTGCAGCCTGTCGTCGGCATCGGAAATTTCATGGTTAGAACACAGGTAACCAATGCGGGTATGGCCTTGTTGAATCAAGTGGCGGGTGGCAAGCCAGGCGCCGTAGCGATCATCAAGCGCGACGCAGCGCTGCTCGTAGCCGGGAACAATACGGTTGATAAGCACCATGCCGGGCATCTGTTTCATCAGCGCGATGAGATCCGCATCGGGGATAATTTTGGCGTGTACCACCAATGCGCCGCAGCGATGGCGAATCAACTGTTCGATGGCATTCCGCTCTTTTTGTTCATTGTGGTAACCATTGCCAATCAGCAAGAAATTGCCGGTAGCAGAAGCCACTTGCTCTACCGCTTTCACCATTGCGCCAAAGAAGGGGTCCGACACATCTCCCACCACCAGCCCGACCGTTTCGGTTGACTGCTGCGCCAGCGCGCGCGCGTTGGCATTGGGGTGATAGTTCAGGGAGTCCATGGCCGTTTTGACCGCCAGTCGTGAGCTTTCGCTGGCTTTCGGGGAGTCATTGATCACGCGTGAAACCGTGGCAACGGAAACACCTGCAAGTCGGGCTACATCTTTAATGGTCGCCATTGCGTACCTTCAATTTAGGGGGGAAACGGTTACACACCCACTTATGGTACGGTAATGCGTGGGCTAATCAAGAATGTTAGGGAGTGACATTGCGCAAACGTGACGGCGAACAGCGAAAAAGGGTGTAACCGTTACACGGTAAATATATCCTGAAAAACACAATTAATACCTTTAGTTACACTTTGCGAAAGGCTGTTGCTATTGTCTGCTGGAGGCGCCGGGATACCCGTTGCTACAGTGATTATCCCAGAGGTATTGATAGG
>DFPL01000277.1 GCA_002377245.1 Enterobacteriaceae bacterium UBA3516 | reverse complement strand
CCTGGCCGGCAACGGTCAGCAAATGCTCAAAGGCAGATCGCAGTTCGGGTAGCAGCGCGCTGCCCTGTGGCGATAACCGCAGCCCACGGGCATGACGTTCAAATAACGAAAAACCAAACCAGGCTTCAAGACTGGCAATCTTACGGCTTACTGCACCCTGAGTCAGACAGAGCTCCTTCGCAGCATGGGTCAGATTCAGGTGTCTGGCGGTAACCAGAAAGGCATCAATAGCGTTCAGGGGCAGGGTGCGAGGGGACATGCTGGCTCCGGTATGCGTTTTCGTCATGGCTATTATGACAACAATTCGCTTGTCCACTCAATGGACTTTTGGTTTGAATGGTTATGCACTTTTATCGAGAAAGGAAAAAGCATGACTTTGCGTACCCCGGTGACCTCGCGTTCCAAATTACCTGATGTAGGCACCACTATCTTTACCGTAATTGGGCAACTTTCCGCACAACATAATGCCATCAACCTTTCTCAGGGTGCCCCCAATTTCCCCTGCGATCCGCAGCTGGTTGCTGCCGTGACGCGCGCCATGGAGGCCGATCATAATCAGTACGCGCCCATGACCGGCCTGCGTCCGCTTAAAGTGAAGATTGCGCAGAAAATCGCTGAACTTTACGGTGCCGACTATGACGTGGATAACGAAGTGCTGGTGACCGCCAGCGCCAGCCAGGGACTCTATTCGGCGATAGGCGGCCTGGTGCACCCCGGTGATGAAGTCATCTATTTCGAACCCTCCTTTGACAGCTATGCCCCCATTGTGAGGTTACAGGGGGCGACCCCGGTAGCCATCAAGCTGACGGTACCGGACTTTGCCGTTAACTGGGATGAAGTCCGTGCGGCCATTACCCCGCGCACGCGTATGATCATCATCAATACGCCGCACAACCCGAGTGGGCAGGTCTTCTCCGCCAGTGACTTAGCCCAACTTGCGCAAATCACCCGTCACACAGACATCGTGATTTTGTCCGATGAAGTGTATGAGCATGTGGTGTTTGACGGGCAGCCCCATCATGGCATGGCAACCCACCCGCAGCTTGCCGAACGCAGCGTGATTGTCTCCTCTTTTGGTAAAACCTATCACGTCACCGGCTGGCGCGTGGGCTACTGCGTCGCCCCTGCGGCGCTGATGGATGAGATCGTTAAGGTCCATCAGTTTTTAATGTTTTCCGCGGATACGCCGATGCAGTACGCTTTTGCAGAGCACATGAATGATGCTCAAACCTGGCTGTCGCTGGCCGCGTTTTACCAACGTAAGCGCGATGTCATGCAAACCCTGCTGGCGGACTCTCCGTTCCGCTTGTTACCCAGTGCAGGCTCGTTCTTCCTGCTGGCGGATTACAGCCATTTCAGCGATGAATGCGACAGCGAGCTGGTGAAAAGACTGATCACTGATTACGGCGTGGCCACCATTCCGTTGTCGGCGTTTTATACCGATGGCACTGATAACAAATTGATACGTCTCTCTTTTGCGAAAGATGAGGCCACTTTAAGAGCAGGCGCGCAGGCCCTGTGTCGTGTTAAGCCACGCTAAGGAGCGTTTATTGTGAAACTGAAAGCACTCTGTCTGGGCATGGGCATGCTTTGCTCATTATCATCCTTCGCCGCCATGCAACTGCGTTATGGTCTGGAGGCGGAGTATCCCCCGTTTGAAAGCCGCAATGCGTCCGGTGAGCTTGAAGGTTTTGATATCGACCTCGGGAATGCCATTTGTAAAGCTGCCGAACTCAAATGTAGCTGGGTAGAGACGTCATTCGATGCCCTGATTCCGGGGCTAACAGCCAAAAAATATGATGCCATCAACTCGGCGATGAATATCACCGAAAAACGGCGTGAAAGCATCGATTTTACGCAACCCATCTACCGTATCCCGTCTCAGCTTGTGGGCAAAGCCGGTGACGGCATGGAGGCGACTGCGGAAGGGCTGAAAGGCAAAACAATCGGGGTATTACAGGGCTCTATTCAGGAAACATATGCAAAAGAGCACTGGGAAAAACACGGTGTCACCGTGGTGTCGTATAAAGATCAGAATATGGCATGGAGCGACCTGCTTAATGGCCGTATCGATGCCTCACTGGTGATGTCTGCTGCGGGGCAGGCAGGTTTCCTCAGCAAGCCGCAGGGCAAAGGGTTTGGCTTTATTGGCAAACCGGTCTCTGACGATACCATCCTGGGCAGCGGGATTGGTTTTGGGCTGCGTAAAGGTGATGAGGCAACCAAAAAGCAGCTTGATGCGGCGATTGATAAAGTACGTGCTGATGGCACCATCAAGACCCTGGCGGAGAAGTATTTCCCCGGTATCGATGTAAGTGTCAGCGCAAAATAACAGGCCTTAATTTTGTGACCCCTGCCGTTCGATGTCCGGTTGGGGTCTTTTTATACCTAACTTTACCTTCGATTCAGCCTCTTCCCATCGACAAAAATATTTCCCACTTTGTGCAGATTATCGACGCCCAACAATTGGATTCTTAACCGAATTTGTCTACAGTGGGCGCTCATAAAAGTTCAGGTTTTGTCGCTGTTTCGCTGTTGCGCGAAATGTTATCTCACGACCAAAAGGATATCTTCCAGGGCATGAATCGCAGACGTTTTATTAAAGCATCAATGGCGCTGGCTGCAGCGTGCGGAACAACCGGCGTTGCCTCACTCTTTTCGCGCGCTGCCTTTGCAGCCGATTCTGGTATTGCCGATGGTCAGAGTCGTCGTTTCGATTTTTCCGTGTTGCAGTCCATGGCACATGATCTGGCGCAGCAGCCCTGGGGCGGGGCACCACGTCCGCTGCCGGATACCCTCGCGAACCTGACGCCGCAGGCTTATAACAGCATCCAGTACGATGCAGCACATTCGCTGTGGAACAATGTCGAAGGGCGTCAACTGGATGTGCAATTTTTCCATGTAGGGATGGGCTTCCGTCGTCGCGTGCGGATGTTCTCTCTGGACCCGGCCAGCCACCAGGCACGTGAAATTCACTTCCGCCCGGAGTTATTTAATTATCACGATGCGGGTGTGGATACGAAGCAACTCGAAGGGCAAAGCGATCTTGGCTTCGCCGGTTTCCGTGCGTTTAAAGCCCCTGAGCTTGCGCGTCGCGACATCGTCTCTTTCCTGGGAGCCAGCTACTTCCGCGCCGTAGACAGCACCTATCAGTATGGCCTTTCTGCCCGTGGCGTGGCGATCGACACCTTCACTGACACGCCTGAAGAGTTCCCGGATTTTACCTCTTTCTGGTTTGAAACGGCGAAGGATACGGACACCACCTTCACGGTCTACACGCTGCTGGACAGCCCGAGCCTGACCGGGGCGTACAAATTTGTCATTCACTGCGAGAAGAGCCAGGTGATTATGGAGGTGGATAACCACCTCTACGCCCGCAAAGACATCAAACAGCTGGGTATTGCCCCAATGACCAGTATGTTCAGCTGTGGCAATAACGAGCGGCGTGTCTGTGACACGATCCACCCGCAGATCCACGACTCGGATCGTCTGGCGATGTGGCGCGGCAATGGCGAGTGGATTTGTCGCCCGCTGAATAACCCGCAGAAGTTGCAGTTTAATGCCTATCAGGACAACAACCCGAAAGGCTTTGGCCTGCTGCAGCTTGACCGTGATTTCACCCACTACCAGGACATTATGGGCTGGTACAACAAGCGCCCGAGCCTGTGGGTGGAACCCCGTAACAAATGGGGCAAAGGTGCCGTCGGGCTGATGGAAATCCCGACGACCGGCGAGACGCTGGATAATATTGTCTGCTTCTGGCAGCCGGAAAAACCGATAAAGGCAGGCGACGATTTAACCTTCCAGTACCGTTTATACTGGAGCGCAATGCCGCCGGTTCGTTCACCGTTGTCCCGGGTTTATGCGACCCGTACCGGCATGGGTGGGTTCCCGGAAGGATGGGCGCCGGGCGAACATTATCCGCAGAAATGGGCGCGCCGCTTCGCCATCGATTTCGTTGGCGGCGATCTGAAAGGGGCGGCGCCGCGCGGGATTGAGCCGGTCATAACCCTCTCAAGCGGCGAAGCGAAGCAGATTGAGATCCTTTACGTAGAGCCGTTTGACGGTTATCGCATCCAGTTTGACTGGTACCCGACCTCTGATTCTACCGACACGGTGGATATGCGGATGTTCCTGCGCTGTCAGGGTGAAGCGATCAGCGAAACCTGGCTTTATCACTACTTCCCGCCGGCGGCGGACAAGCGCAATTACGTCGACGATCGTATTATGCGCTAAACCTTTCCCCTCCCTTGAATAAGGGAGGGGCTGATCCACGGAGAGTTAATGACACTGACCGACAGTTTAATCGTGGTCGACGAGCATATTGAGTTACAGGCTATCGACGAACGTTTTGTTCACGATCTGCACCAATTGATTATCAAGAATAAAGAGTGGCTTCAGCATTTTCTTGATTGGCCTCAGTACGTGACCTCCGTAGAGCAGAGCCGCCAGACCGCGCAGAGCAACATGCTGCTGCATCAGCGTGGCTACGCCAAAATGTTTGTTATCCTCAAAGACAACGTCCTGGTCGGCGTGCTCTCCTTTAACTCCATTGAGCCGACGAATAAAACCGGTTACATCGGCTACTGGCTTGATCAGGATTGTCAGGGGCAGGGGATCCTGTCAGCGTCGTTACAGGCGTTTATTGCGTTTTATGCCCAACGTGGCGACGTTCGACGTTTTGTGATTAAGTGCCGGGCGGCGAATATCGCAAGCAACCGGGTTGCGCTGCGTAACGGCTTCATACTTGAGGGCTGTCTGCGGCAGGCAGAATTTTTGAACGGTGAGTATCACGACCAGAATATTTATGGCCGCATTGTCACTCCCCCATCAAAATAGACCAGCAACCGGCGTGCGGGTGATGTGCTGCGCGCCGTTTATCACCTTTCTTCCGCGTAACAAAATCGTGTCACCTTCCAGCGCCACAATGCAAGCGTCATCAGTCACTTCAATATGATGTTCGAGAATCACATTGCCACGAATTTGCGCATTTCCCTGAATGACCACATCTTCATCCAGCAGTATGGGGCCGCCTGCCAGCCTGGCATGGCCACCGACCAGCACGTGATGCTTGAGAACAACATTGCCCTCCACCTGCGCATGTTCTGCCACCTGGGCGCTGTAGCGTAGAGTGGGGATGGCATCCTCTTCCCGACCTGCCATGACTCTTGCGCTTCCGTAAACTTTGGCACAATCGCACACCCAGACATCGTTCAGCTCATTACCTTCAAGAATGGCGAAATCAAAGATTTCGGCACGGTGCTCCACAAAGGCGTAATGCAGTATCGCATCGCCATACACCTGCGCCTGATGCACAACGCGACTGCGGGTAAGGGTTGCCCGGTCATAAATTTGCAGGATTTGTTCGTTGTCGGGCGTTAATCCTTTAGCGGCGATGATTTCACACCCATGCAGAATGCGCGCATCACCGAAGAGATGACAATGGCCACGTACAGTGGCAAGTTGAACAGTGACGTTGTCACTTATTACGGCACCATGGCTGATCTGGGCACCCTCTACCCAGGCATGATGTTCAATGATGACGTCGTGGCAAATCACACAGGGCTGTGTGATGCGGGCGTCATCGCGGATACGGCTGCCCGCAAAAACCATGCTGTTAACGTCATAAATCCAGCAGTCACCGGTTTGCGATAAGACGCTTTCATCATCCACCCAGCCGCCCATTGTCCCGGCGGTAACATCACTAAAATCCACTTCGGCAACGATCTGGCGTAAGGTTACGGTCTGCTTTTCGCCGCTAAGCTGATAGCTGAATGCACGGCGCTCATCACTGAGTCGGTATTTTTTCATCATTCGCTTCCTTTAATTCCCAACGATAAACGTAGCAAACTTTGCGATACTGGCTATTCAATAAGAAAACCAATAAAATTCATTTAAAATGCAACTTATAAACTTAAGCCCTTTTTAACGGGCAAGAAAGGACCCACCATGACCCAGTTTGATGACAATTATTTCACTGAAAAATATGGCTTAACGCGTACCCATTCAGATGTCGTGAATGCGGTGAGATTCGTCGCGCCCGGCAAAACGCTGGATTTAGGCTGCGGGAACGGCCGCAACAGCCTTTTCCTGGCTGCTAATGGTTATGAAGTTACGGCGTGGGACAAAAATCCCATGAGCATCGACAATATTGAGCGGATACGGAAGGCGGAAGGACTCACGCAACTGGAAGCCGATGTGATGGACCTGAACACGCTGAGTTTTGAGGGGGAATACGATTTTATTCTCTCGACCGTGGTGCTGATGTTCCTGGAAGCAAAAACCATTCCGGGCCTGATTGCCAACATGCAGCGCTGCACTAAACCGGGTGGGTATAACCTGATTGTGGCGGCGATGGATACCGCAGATTTCCCCTGTACGGTCGGGTTCCCGTTTGCCTTTAAAGAGAACGAACTGCGCGAGTACTACGCCGGTTGGCAAATCGAGAAATATAACGAAGACGTCGGTGAGCTACACCGCACCGACGCCAACGGCAATCGCATCAAACTGCGTTTTGCCACCTTACTGGCACGTAAAGCTTAACGGGCAGCCAGCAGGCACAACTGGCGGGCAACTTCATAGGAAGCCTCAAACGACTTCACGGGAAGAAATTCGAACGGCGAGTGGAAATTGTGCGCGCCGGTGAAGAAGTTTGGGGTCAACAGACCTTTGGCTGAAAGCGCGGCACCGTCGGTTCCACCGCGCATCGGTGTGGGTTTAGGGGTGATGCCCAGCGATTCCATTGCCTCAAACAGCAGATCGACCGCGCGGCGGTCTTCGCCAATGGCATTGCTGATGTTGCTGTAGATGTCGCTGATATCGATCGACACGCTACCCGTCGGATACTGTGCTGCAATCTTCTGCGCGACATCGCGCATTTCAGTTTTACGCCGCTCAAAGCTTGCCAGGTCAAAATCACGGATGCTGGCGCTGAGGCGTGCGTGGCCTTGTACGGCTTCCATGCCGTTGAACCAGATATACCCTTCACGACCTTCGGTGTTTTCCGGCGTCTGTGCTCTGTCAAAATGGTTAATGTAATCCATTGCCATCAGCAGCGGATTCACCAGCACGCCTTTTGCGGACATCGGATGTGCCGTCACGCCAGTAAAATGGAGAGTGGCAGAGGCGGCATTGAAGTTTTCAAAGACGATTTCGCCCTTTTCGCAGCAGTCGATAGTCCAGGCAAAATCCACCTCAAAGCGCTTCAGATCCAGCGCCTTTGCCCCACGTAAACCCACTTCTTCATCCGGCACAAATGCCACGACGATATCCCCGTGCTTATCGTCCGCCGTCAGGTTTTCCAGCAGTTGCATTACCACCGTGACCGCAGCTTTGTTATCTGCGCCAAGCACGCTGGTGCCGTCGCTAAAAATAATCTCTTCTCCGGGGTAGGCCAAAATTTCCGGGTGCTCGTCGACGCGTAGCCAGATCGCTTTCTCCGGGTTAAGGCAGAGATCATCGCCTTCAAAACGTAAAATTTGTGGATGAATATCCGGTGATAACCCGACGTCTACCGTATCGATATGGGTGATAAATCCGACGCGCGGCGCACCGGCAACATTGCCGCGTTTTACCGCCGTTACGGTCGCGTGTTCATCCAGCACAATATCCTCTAACCCCAGTGCCTGAAGCTCTTGCGCCAGGGTACGCGCCATGTCGAACTGACCTGATGTCGTGGGCAAGGTGGTGGCTCCTGCATCGCTTTGACTGCTGATGGCAAGGTAGCGAAAGAAGCGTTGCGTTAATTGACTGGAGAGCGGCGATGTCATAGTGAATCCTTCTTTATTTGACTTATCAGGTGCTTGCAATATTACTTTAATGTTATTTATGGAAGGGAAAACGACAAGCACTATTTGGCTCATGGACAGAAAAACGACAGGAAAACCTATGACTCGCAAACAGACAACAGTTGCATTGGCCTTATTGGCATTGGCGGTGAGTTCCTCTGTAGCGGCGAAAACGCTGGTGTACTGCTCTGAAGGAAGCCCGGAAAATTTCAATCCGCAGCTTTATACCTCGGGCACCAGCGTGGATGCCAGTGCAGTGCCGGTTTACAATCGCCTCGTCGATTTTAAAGCGGGCACCACGGAATTAGAGCCCAGCCTTGCTGAAAGCTGGGATGTCAGCGAAGACGGTAAGGTCTATACCTTCCATTTGCGTAAGGGCGTCAAATTCCAGAGCAATAAATTCTTCACGCCCACGCGAGATTTTAATGCTGATGACGTTATCTTCTCGTTCATGCGCCAGAAAGATCTCAAACATCCTTACCACAATGTCTCTAACGGCAATTACTCCAACTTTGAAAGCCTTGAGTTCGGTAAACTCATCACCGCCATCGATAAAGTGGACGACAATACCGTCCGTTTCACGTTGGCTCACCCGGAAGCGCCATTTGTGCCGGATCTGGCCTGGTACTTCGCTTCGATTTTGTCGGCTGAATACGCTGACGCAATGCTGAAAGCCGGAACGCCGGAAAAGGTCGATATGGAACCTGTCGGCACCGGACCGTTTAAGCTGGCACAGTACCAGAAAGACTCACGCATTCTCTTTACCGCCTTCCCGGAGTACTGGCAGGGAAAAGCGAAGATTGACCGTCTCGTGTTCAGCATTACCCCGGATGCGTCCGTGCGCGTCGCGAAGCTCGAAAAAAACGAATGTCAGGTCATGCCATTCCCGAACCCGGCGGATTTACCGCGTCTTAAAGAGAACAAAGACATTCAGCTTATGAGCAAAGCCGGGCTGAATACCGGTTTCCTCGCCTTCAATACGCAAAAAGCGCCGTTGGATAACGTCAAAGTTCGCCAGGCGCTGGCGCTGGCCATCAATAAACCGGCCATCATCAACGCGGTCTTCCAGGGCACGGGTACCGCCGCGAAAAACCTGCTGCCGCCGGGCGTCTGGAGTGCTGACAGTGAACTACAGGACTACCCATACGATCCGGAAAAAGCGAAAGCCCTGCTAAAAGAAGCAGGCTTACCTGAAGGCACAACGATTGATTTATGGGCCATGCCGGTCCAGCGCCCGTATAACCCCAACGCTAAACGCATGGCGGAGATGATTCAGGCTGACTGGGCGAAAGTCGGTGTGAACGCTAAAGTCGTCACCTATGAATGGGGTGAATATTTAAAACGTGTGAAAAGCGGTGAGCATCAGGCAGCGTTAATGGGCTGGACCACGGCGACCGGCGATCCGGATAACTTCTTTGGGCCGCTGTTTACCTGTCAGTCGGCGGACGGGGGGTCAAACTCGGCAAAATGGTGTAATCAGGCCTTCGATAAGATTATCACTGAGGCGAAAGCCATTACCGATCATGACAAGCGCGTGACGTTATATAAACAGGCACAGCAGATGATGCATGACGAAATGCCAGCGGTCATGATCGCGCATTCCACAATTTTCGAACCGGTGCGCAAAGAAGTCACCGGATATGAAGTCGATCCCTTTGGTAAACATATTTTCTATCAGGTAGATATCAATAAATAACCGGTTAATGCCGGTGTCCCTCTGGGCATCGGCATTATTTATGCGGAACGATACACCAGGTAAATATATTAATTTTCTGAAAGTTGAGAAGCGTCCCTTTTTTTGAGCAGCATTGTACCCGGCTGTTTGCTATAACATTTATGGCATCTACACACACAAAAAGGACCTTCCATGCGTACTGTATTTAAAGTGGCAGTGCTTACCGGGCTGCTTGCGCTAGCAGGCTGCGCGTCAAAAGTGACTCAGCCGGAACAATACTCCGGTTTCTTAAAGGATTATTCAGGTTTACAGCAAACCACCTCCGCCAACGGTAAACCGGTATTACGTTGGGTTGACCCGTCGTTTGACGAAAGTAAATATGACAGTATTGTTTATCATCCGGTCACCTATTACCCGGTACCGAAACCGACAGCGCAGGTCTCTCAGCAAACCCTTGATGGCATTCTGACCTATACCAACAGCAAACTGAAAGCTGCCGCGGCGCAACGCAAGCCGCTGGTCACCTCTCCGGGGGCGCATAGCCTGATTTTCCGCGGGGCGATTACCGGTGTAGATCGCAATAAAGAAGGAATGCAATTCTATGAAGTGCTGCCGGTGATGATGGTGGTTGCGGGTACGCAGGCGGCCACCGGGCATCGCACGATGGAAACCCATCTCTTCTTCGAAGGCGAACTGATTGACGCCCAGACCAATAAACCGGTCGTTAAGGTGGTTCGTCAGGCTGAAGGGAAAAATTTGAGTAATGAAAATGCACCGATGACCGTCGATACGCTGAAAAACGTGATTGATGATATGGTCCTGGATGCAAAAATGTTTGAAGTGAAACAGAAATGATTTTTGCGCCATCCGCGAGGATGGCGCTCTTCTTTAGGCTACACGTCGGCGTAGCAATATATTCCCCGGTTTGGCGAACATCACCAGATTCCCGGTCAGAATTAACACCAGTCCAATAATACCGTTACTGTGCCAGACATAGCCTTCGTAAACGGTGGAAAAACTCAGCGCAACCAGGGGAAACAGCAGGGTGCTGTAGGCGGCATTGCTGGCACCGATGCGTCCCACGAGGGTGAAGTAAGCACCGAAGGCAATCACCGAACCAAAAATAGCCAGGTAGACCAGCGCACCCATATAGCTGAACGTCCACTCAAGCGCGAAACTGTCACCGCGCACCAGCGCAATGCATCCCATGATGATAGTGCCATACAGCATCGCCCAGGCATTGGTGGTCATGGTTTCGAGCCCTTTGCGCTGATGGCGCATGCTCAACATGTTACCGAGCGAGAAACCAAAGGTGCCCAGAATCGACAGGCCGATGCCCATCAGCAGTGAAGTGCTGACGCCACTGGCCCGCAGATCGTCCCAGAACAGCGTCACAATGCCAATAAGCCCGAGCGCTGCGGCAGGGTAAAAACGGGCAGGGGGTTTTTGACCGAAAAACAGGAAACTGTTTACGGCGTTGAACAGCACCGCCATGGAGAAAATGACCGACTCCAGCCCGGTATTGATCCACGCCGCTGCCGTGTAAAAACAGAGAAAGTTAAAGCCGAATACGCAACAGCCCTGTAGCAGGCAGAAGAGATGATCCTGCAGCGCCAGTTTACGCAGCCGTCGCAGGGCAATGAGCACCAGCATAATGGTGGTCGTCGCCAGTGCGAAGCGCCAGAAAATGGACACCGGTGCCGGCACCGACCCTTGTTGTAAAAATATCGCAATCCACGTCGTTCCCCAAATCACCACCACCAGACAATATAAAAAAGCGTTCATTGTTATTCCTGTTGTGCCAGACCAGCCGTCAGTGTCACGGCAATCTGCCGTTGGTGCTTGCATAAAGCCCACTGCGACTTGCAAATTCTTGCGCTTTTTTAGGGAAAGGCTGGCATCGCGGTGTGGTAATTCATAGACTGGGATTCTGGTTACTTATTTGTTACGCGCCGTTATGCAACCGACCTATCAGGCCTTTGAAAACCTCAAGCATCACAATGCTGTTTTGCATGACTCAGTGGCATTGCATTCGGGCATCCAGCTGGCGGCCTGGTCAAATAAGCGCGATAACATCACCCAGTATTGCGATCACCACACGTTGAGCCTGTATGTGGCAGACGGCTATGAGAGCTACCATAAAACCGCATCGGGCTGGAAGAACGGCGGGGGGCCGGATCGGTTTTGCCTGCTCCCGCAGGAGAGTGAATCCAGTTGGGATATCCGCGACGATCTCTCTTTTGTGCACTTATATTGCACCGACACTCACTTACGTGAGATTGGCGAGCGTATCTGGGATCGTAGCCCCGCCTCCTTTGCGCTGGATGAAAAGACCTTTGGCCAGGATGAGCGAATCACCTTGCTGTACCGTCAGTTTCTGCTCGGCAGTGACTGGCATCAAAAAGCCAACCAGCTGACCTTCAGCACCGCTTCAACGCTACTCTTAACCCACTTAATTCAACATTACAGCAACGTTCAGTGGCAGTTACCCACGGTGAGAGGGGGGCTGGCACCGGCGGTGCTGCGTCACGTGGTGGACTGGATTGAAGCCCATCTGTCACACCCCCTTTTACTGGCGGATTTGGCCGAACAAGCCGCGTTAAGCGAATACCATTTTGCGCGTATGTTCAGGCAATCGATGGGGCAGGCGCCGCATCAGTATGTAATGCAACGGCGAATGGCGCAGGCCAAAACCCGCTTGCTGAATAGTGAAGCGTCCCTGACCGCGATAGCCATGGCCTGTGGTTTCAGCTCGCCCAGTCACTTTAGTAACCGCTTCCGGGCAGTTTATGGCATCACGCCCTCACAACTACGCGCGTCGCGTCCGTGACAGGGCGATAGAGCAGATACCGCCCGCCACCAGTCCCCAAAACGCCGAACCCACGCCCAGCAGGGTGACGCCACTTGCCGTCACCAGAAAGGTGACCACCGCGGCATCTCTTTCTTTCTCATGTGCCAGCGCCTGAAATAAGCTACCGCCAATCGTCCCCAACAGCGCCAGCCCCGCCAGCGTCTGGATCCAGGCAAGCGGCAATGCTGCCAGTAGTGAGGTGATCGACCCGCCAAAAATGCCTGCCAGCAGGTAAAAACCACCCGCCGCAACCGCGGCTTTCCAGCGCTGTTGGGCATCGGGATGCGCATCCGGGCTTTGACAAATGGCGGCAGTAATTGCCGCAATACAGATGGAGTAGACCCCAAACGGCGACAATATCAGTGCGAGGCCACCGGTAAAAACAATCAGCGGTGAAACCGCCACCGGGTAACCTGAAGCCTGCATCGTCGCGAAGCCGGGCGCATTCTGAGAGGCCATGGTGGCGAGGAAAAAGGGCAGGCCGATACTAATAAGCGCTTCGGGATTAAACACCGGGCGTGTGAATTCAGGCAACACCATGGAAAAGGAGAGGGAATCAGTGACCACATCGCCCTTTAACCCGGCAACCAGTGCGCCAATAATCAATGTCGCAACAATGGCATAGCGAGGCGCCAGCGCTTTACAGATAAGCCAGGCCAGTAGCATACTGCCGCACAGCGCGATATGGCCCTGCACATTACTGAAGGCCTGCAGGCCAAAGCGCAGTAAGATCCCGGCCAGCATTGCCGCGGCAAGGCTATGCGGGATGACTTTCATGAGGCGGGCAAACAGACCCGTTATGCCGCACAGCAGAATGAGCGCGTTAGCGAAGATAAACACGCCGACCGCTTCACCGGGTGACAATCCCTCAAGGCTGGTCGCCAGGAGTGCGGCACCCGGCGTTGACCAGGCGGTCAGAACGGGTATTCGGTACCAGAGAGATAACGCGATAGTGCTTATTCCCATGCCCAGACCAAGGGCCGTCATCCAGCCGGCGATTTGTGAAGATGTGGCTCCGGCAGCGGCGGCAGCCTGCCAGATGATAGCAGCGGAACTGGCGTAGCCAACGAGTACGGCGACAAAACCCGCCAGTAGGGAAGTGAATGGGAACGGTGAAACACGCATACTGCACCCCTTGTGCGTTATAGCATCCGACAAAACTACCATTGTGCGCTATAGCGCACAAGCGGGATGAGAGCCTGACAGGAGACAAAATGGAAGCCACACTTTATCTGGCGACGACCCTGAAAACGCTTCGCCAGACACGGGGCTTAAGCCTCTCCAGACTTGCGGAAGAGACCGGGGTTTCGAAAGCCATGCTTGGACAAATTGAGCGGAACGAGTCCAGCCCAACGGTCGCCACGCTGTGGAAAATTGCTACCGGACTGAATGTGCCGTTTTCCACGTTTATCGCACCGCCGGAAAACGACACGCCCACTGCCTACGATCCCCAGCAACAGGCCATGGTCATTACTCCACTTTTCCCGTGGGATGACGTACTGCACTTCGATCACTTTTCTATTACCCTGGCACCCGGCGCAATAAGTGAATCAACGCCCCATGAAAAAGGGGTCATTGAGCATGTGGTGGTGATAGCCGGTGAACTGGACATGTGTATTGAGGGGGAGTGGAAGGCATTGAAAACAGGAACCGGAATACGTTTTGCCGGCGATAAAGCCCATGCGTATCGCAACAGCTCAGCCCATACCGTGCATTTCCATTCGCTTATTCATTATCCAAAAGAAAAAGCCGCAAGCAAGCCTGCGGCAAAGAACGACGACGATTAACAACAACGTACAACGTGACGAGGAAATGTCCGAACTACGCATGATTTTCAACTGACCTCGTTGTGGGCGACCTCATGTCACCGCGACGCCATTCGAAAGCTCTCGCGTAATGTGGCTACATTACGTTTAACCATCGCTGCTGGAAAATATCATTTTCATCGATGCATTGCCGCCAGATGGAAAATGCCTTGTGGTGCCAGTGGTGAAACGCCAGGGAACTGACTACAATAGCCGCCATTTTGCACATAATGGATAACGACGATTGTATGCGCCTGCAAACCCATCATCTTGAACTTTTAAGCCCAGCCCGTGACGCCGCGATCGCTCGCGAAGCCATTCTGCACGGGGCGGACGCGGTCTACATTGGTGGACCGGGTTTTGGGGCCCGCCATAATGCCAGCAACAGCCTGCAGGACATCGCCGCGCTGGTGCCTTTTGCTCATCGCTATGGCGCGAAAGTCTTTATTACCCTGAACACCATTCTGCATGATGATGAACTGGAACCGGCGCAGAAAATGATTACCTCTCTGTACGAGACGGGTGTGGATGCCTTGATCGTGCAGGACATGGGGGTCATGCAACTGGATATCCCACCGATTGAACTGCATGCCAGCACCCAGTGCGATATCCGTAGCGTCGAAAAAGCAAAATTCCTTTCAGATGTGGGGTTCAGCCAGATCGTGTTAGCCCGTGAACTGAACCTCAATCAAATTCGCGAAATTCATCAGGTGACCGACGCCACCATTGAATTCTTCATTCATGGTGCGCTCTGCGTGGCCTATTCGGGCCAATGTAATATCTCTCACGCCCAGACCGGGCGCAGCGCCAACCGTGGCGATTGCTCGCAGGCCTGCCGCCTGCCTTATACGCTGAAAGACGATCAGGGCCGGGTGGTCTCCTATGAAAAACATCTGCTGTCGATGAAAGATAACGACCAGACCGAGAACCTGGCGGCGCTGATCGACGCCGGTGTACGCTCCTTCAAGATTGAAGGGCGATATAAAGATATGAGCTACGTGAAAAACATCACCGCGCATTACCGCCAGATGCTCGATGCCATTATCGACGATCGCGGTGACTTGGCGCGTTCCTCCGCCGGACGTACCGAGCATTTCTTTATTCCGTCGACGGATAAAACCTTCCACCGTGGCAGCACTGACTACTTCGTGAATGCGCGCAAAGGCGATATCGGTGCCTTTGATTCGCCGAAATTTATCGGCCTGCCGGTGGGCGAAGTGCTGAAAGTCACCAAAGACCACCTCGACGTTGAAGTGACTGAGCCGCTGGCCAACGGTGATGGCCTCAACGTTTTAATTAAGCGTGAGGTCGTGGGCTTTCGCGCGAATACCGTCGAAAAAACCGGTGAGAATCGCTACCGCGTGTGGCCAAATGAAATGCCTGCGGACATGTACAAAGTGCGTCCGCACCATCCGCTCAACCGTAACCTCGACCACAACTGGCAGCAGGCGCTGACCAAAACCTCCAGCGAGCGCCGCATAGCGCTGGACATGACGCTTAGCGGCTGGCAGGAGCAGCTTGTCCTGACGCTCACCAGCGAAGAGGGTGTGACCATTACGCACACGCTCGACGGGCAGTTTGATGAGGCGACCAACGCGGAAAAAGCGCGCAATAGCCTGAAAGATGGCCTGGCGAAACTGGGGCAAACGATCTTTTACGCACGCCAAATTGACATCAACCTGCCGGGTGCGCTCTTTGTGCCGAACAGCCTGTTGAACCAGTTCCGTCGTGAGGCGGTTGAGATGCTGGATGAGGCCCGCCTGGCAAATTACCCGCGCGGCACCCGTAAGGCAGTTTCCGTGCCCGCCCCGGTCTACCCGGATACCCACTTGACGTTTTTAGCCAACGTTTACAACCATAAAGCGCGTGAGTTTTATCAACAGTACGGTGTGAAGCTGATTGATGCCGCGTTTGAAATGCACGAAGAGAAGGGTGACGTGCCGGTGATGATCACCAAGCATTGCCTGCGCTTTGCCTTTAACCTCTGCCCGAAACAGGCAAAGGGGAATATCAAAAGCTGGAAGGCCACGCCGATGCAACTGGTGCATGGTGACGAAGTGTTAACGCTGAAATTCGACTGCCGCCCATGCGAAATGCACGTGGTGGGTAAAATCAAAAATCACATCCTGAAGATGCCGCTGCCGGGCAGTGTAGTAGCATCGGTCAGCCCGGAAGAGTTGATGAAAACGCTGCCCAAACGTAAGGGCGCGTAATCAAAAGAAACGGCAGCCTGGCTGCCGTTTCTCGTTGTAGGGGGCATTGAGTTTTACTGAACTAATGCGCCCTGAACCCCGCCGATGCCATCAGTACACGAAAGAAGAGGCCAACCAGCGCCAGCGCCATGACGCTGCCACCCCAGATAATGACCAGCCATAACAGGCGATACCAGAGTGAATGATGCATCAGTGATAACCCTCCCCATGTTGCACTTTGCCGCGAAAGACGTAATAGCTCCAGAAGGTGTAGACCAGAATGATGGGAATAATCAGCAATGCGCCAACCAGCATGAAACCCTGACTCTGTGCCGGGGCTGCCGCCTGCCAGAGCGTGATTGCTGGCGGGATAATGTGCGGCCAGATACTTATTCCCAGCCCTGCGAACCCGAGAAAAATCAGCCCCAGTGTTAAAATAAAGGGCAGATGGTGACGGTCTTTGTCGCCGAGCGCATGCCACTGCCACAAACTGGACAGGGCGACCAGTACCGGAACCGGCAGCAGCCAGAAGAGGTTTGGCAGACTAAACCAGCGGTCGGCAATGGCAGCATGAGCCAGCGGCGTCCACAGGCTAATAACGGCAATGGTAACCAGTAAGGCAACGAGTAATCTTCTGGCGAGGCGGCGCATTGTCGCCTGCAGTGGGTTTTCACTCTTCATCACCAGCCAGGTTGCCCCCAGCAGCGCATAAGCCACCGTCAGCCCCAGGCCGCAAAACAGTGTAAAAGGGGTGAACCAGTCAAACGGGCCGCCGGCATAGGTGCGACCCGCCACCGGAAAACCGTTGATCACCGCGCCGACCACCATGCCCTGGGTGAACGTCGCCAGCAGCGACCCTCCCATAAATGCCTTGTCCCAGAACGGCCGATGCGCAGGCGTCGCTTTGAAGCGGAACTCAAAGGCCACGCCACGAAAGATGAGCCCAATCAGCATCAGGGTGAGCGGAATGGTCAGCGCATCGACGATCACGGCATAAGCCAGCGGAAAGGCACCAAAAAGCGCCGCACCGCCGAGCACCAGCCAGGTCTCGTTGCCATCCCAAACCGGCGCCACACTGTTGACCATGACGTCACGATCCTCTGCGTTTTTTATGACCGGAAAGAGAATGCCAATACCCAAATCAAAGCCGTCCATCACGATATACATCAATGTGGCAAAAACGATGATCACGAACCAGATTAAGGAAAGATCGATACCCATTACGGCTTCTCCTGGGGCATAAAGTCAGTGCTGGCGGCGGAAAGCGGGCGCGCAGGGCGGCCATCTTCTTCCGTGGGGAACGGCTCGTTGTCCTGTGGCCCCTTCTTGATTAAGCGCACCATGTAGCTGTAGCCAACGCCGAATACCGAGGTGTAAACCACGATGAATCCCAACAGGCTCACGCTCATGTGCATATCGCCGTGCGCGGAGACAGCATCCGCCGTGCGCTGAAGTCCGTAGACTACCCAGGGCTGGCGTCCTACTTCAGTGGTGACCCAGCCTGCCAGAATGGCAATCAAGCCCGACGGCCCCATCAGCAGGGCAAACCACAAAAACGGACGTGAAGTATAGACGCGCTGCTTGAAGCGCAACCACAACGCCACCACACCCAGCAGGATCATCAGCATGCCGAGCCCCGCCATAATGCGGAATGACCAGAAAACGATGGCGGAATTGGGCCTGTCTTCTTTGGAGAACTCTTTCAACGCTGGCACCTGTTTCTCCAGACTATGCGTGAGGATCAGACTACCGAGCGCCGGAATTTCCAGTCCGTAGCGGGTACGCTCCTGTTCCATATCCGGTAAACCGAACAGTAACAGCGGCGTCGGCTCGCCGGGAATGTTTTCCCAGTGTCCTTCAATGGCGGCAATTTTCGCCGGTTGATGCTCAAGGGTGTTCAGCCCGTGCATGTCGCCGACCATCGCCTGAATGGGTGCGACGATAAGCGTCATCCACAGCGCCATCGAAAACATGGTGCGAATGCCCTGAGTGTTATTGCCGCGCAGCAGGTGCCAGGCGGCAGATGCCCCAACGAACAGCGCGCTACTCAAAAACGCCGCAATCGACATATGGAACAGCCGATAGGGGAACGACGGGTTAAAGACCACCGCAAACCAGTCAACGGGCACCACCTGGCCATTGACAATTTCATAGCCCTGCGGGGTCTGCATCCAGCTGTTGGAGGCGAGGATCCAGAAGGTCGAAATGATCGTGCCCAGCGCCACCATGCAGGTCGCAAAAAAATGTAGACCTGGCCCGACTTTGCGCCAGCCAAACAGCATCACGCCAAGAAAACCGGCTTCCAGGAAGAAGGCCGTCAGCACTTCATAGGTCAGCAGCGGGCCGGTAATGCTGCCGGCAAACTGCGAAAAACCGCTCCAGTTGGTGCCGAACTGATAGGCCATGACCAGCCCGGAGACCACGCCCATGCCGAAGTTAACGGCAAAGATCTTCGACCAGAAGTGATAGAGAGAGCGCCATACGGGATTGCGCGTTTTAAGCCACAACCCTTCAAGCACCGCCAGATAGCTGGCAAGACCAATGGTGATAGCCGGGAAAATAATGTGGAAGGAGACCGTAAAGGCAAACTGGATCCTCGCCAGGTGAAACGCATCTAGACCAAACATGCACAACCTCTGAGTCAATCGTTATGCCTGTTATGGTAAGACGGGCAAAAATGAACTGTCAGAGGCAATAATGTGAAATTTAACCATAACAGTTACATTATTTATGCTATTTTGTTACATCTGATATAGCTGTATGGGGCAGGGAGAAAGGCATGAAGAAGTATCAGCGGCTGGCTAAGCAAATCATCGAACAAATTGAGCTGGGTGCCTGGCGTCCGGGTGAACGTCTGCCCTCGTTGCGTGAACAAGTGGCGAGCAGCGGCTTCAGCTTTATGACCGTCGGCCATGCTTATCAATTGCTGGAGAGCCAGGGCTATATTACTGCCCGCCCGCAGTCGGGGTATTACGTGGCACCGCGCTCGCACCGGCCCCCGGCTGCGCCGACCGCTCAGGTACAACGCGATGAAACGGTCGACATTAACACCTATATTTTTGACATTCTCCAGGCCAGCCGTGATGCCTCTATTCTGCCCTTTGGCTCAGCGTTTCCGGATCCGCGCCTCTTCCCGTTGCAGCAGCTTAATCGCTCGCTGGCGAACGTCAGTAAAAGCGCGACAGCGGTCAGCATTATTGAAAATCTGCCGCCGGGCAATGCGGCGCTGCGCCAGGCCATTTCCCGCCGTTACGCCCAGCAAGGCGTGAAGATCTCGCCTGACGAGATTGTCATCACTGCCGGAGCGCTGGAAGCATTAAACTTAAGTTTGCAGGCGGTGACGGAACCGGGTGACTGGGTCATCGTTGAGACGCCCTGTTTTTACGGCGCATTGCAGGCGCTGGAACGCTTGCGGTTAAAGGCGCTTAGCGTACCGACCGACGTGCATGAGGGTATTGATATGGTCGCGCTGGAAGAGGCACTAAAAACCTATCCGGTGAAAGCGTGTTGGCTGATGCCCAACAGTCAAAACCCGCTGGGTTTTACCCTGAGTGCGGAAAAGAAAGCGCGTCTCATCGCCCTGTTAACGCAACATAACGTGACCCTGATTGAAGATGATGTCTACAGCGAACTGTATTACGGCCGGGAAAAACCGCTGCCTGCCAAAGCCTGGGACACCAGCGACATGACGCTCCACTGTTCTTCTTTTTCCAAATGCCTGGTGGCCGGGTTTCGTATCGGCTGGGTGGCGGCGGGCAGACACGCTCATCGGATTCAGCAATTACAGCTGATGAGCACGCTCTCCACCAGTTCCCCCATCCAGATGGCCCTCGTCGATTACCTTGGAACCCAACGCTATGACGCCCACCTGCGCCGCTTGCGTCGTTCACTGGCGGAGCGCAAGCAGCAGGCCTGGCAGGCACTGCTACGCCATCTTCCGGCGGAAGTGAAAATTCATCGCAACGAGAGTGGCTATTTTTTATGGCTGGAATTGCCCGCTCCCCTGGATGCCGGTGAACTCAGCGAACGTGCGCTGGCTCACCAGGTGAGTATTGCACCGGGTAAGATGTTTTCGACGGCCCGGGAGCCGACGCCGTTCTTTCGTTTCAATGCCTCATGGCAATGGGGAGAACGAGAAGAAAAGGGCGTTATTTTATTAGCCGCCCTGATTCGCGAAATGATGGAATAAACGCATTCGTTATTCATATTTACCGCACACACTCTTCTTTATTTAGAAATAAGCTAATTAAAGAAATAAAGAAGAGTTTCATTATTTTCTGCACTTTCCCGCAGGGTATTCATACGAAATACGCATAGCTTCTGTGGTTTCATGATGTCCGCTAACCCCTTGTGTATACTCCAAAAGACGGTCTCCTGAACGGTGATGAATTAGTGCAGTGCGCTGTCGGTCACAACATCGCGAAATTTATTGCGGCCGGGGTTCGGCCTGGCAGGGTGCCGTCTATTTTTAAGACAGGAGATATTTTTACGGCAGGGCGGCCGCTCATTTCATTGCGACAGGAGTAAACCGTATGAGCAAGAAATTTGCCCTGAGCTGCCTTGGTGCGCTGGGCATGACCATCGCGACTGCACAGGCTGCTGAACCGACAGAAATTGGTAAAGGAGAAGGGCGGCTGGACATCATCGCCTGGCCGGGATACATCGAACGTGGGCAAACCGACAAAGCCTATGACTGGGTAACGGCGTTTGAAAAAGAGAGCGGCTGTGCGGTGAACGTCAAAACCGCCGCGACCTCGGACGAGATGGTAAGTCTGATGGCAAAAGGCGGCTATGACCTGGTGACCGCCTCCGGTGACGCCTCGCTGCGCTTGATCATGGGCAAGCGCGTCCAGCCCATCAATACTGCGCTTATCCCCAACTGGAAGACACTCGATCCGCGTCTTGAGAAAGGAGAGTGGTTTAACGTCGGCGGCAAGGTTTACGGAACGCCTTACCAGTGGGGGCCTAACCTGTTGATGTATAATACCAAAACCTTCCCGACTCCCCCGGATAGCTGGGCCGTTATCTTTGTAAAACAGGACCTGCCGGACGGCAAGAGTAATCAGGGCCGGGTACAGGCCTACGACGGACCTATCTATATTGCTGACGCCGCGCTGTTTGTGAAAGCGACCCAGCCGCAGTTAGGCATAGAAGACCCTTACCAGCTCACCGAATCGCAGTATCAGGCGGTACTCAAAGTGCTGCGCGATCAGCATGGCCTGATTCACCGTTACTGGCATGACACCACCGTGCAGATGAGCGACTTCAAAAACGAAGGGGTGGTCGCCTCCAGCGCCTGGCCCTATCAGGCCAACGCGCTGAAAGGGGAAAACCAGCCGATTGCCACCGTGTTCCCGAAAGAGGGGGTCACCGGTTGGGCGGATACCACCATGCTGCATGCGCAGGCCAAACACCCTAACTGCGCCTACAAGTGGATGAACTGGTCGCTGACGCCGAAAGTACAGGGCGATGTTGCCGCCTGGTTCGGTTCGTTGCCTGTTGTGCCACAGGGCTGCAAAGCCAGTGAACTGTTAGGTGAAAAAGGATGCGAAACCAACGGGTTCAGCTTCTTTGACAAGATTGCGTTCTGGAAAACCCCCATTGCGGAAGGTGGAAAATATGTTCCGTATAGCCGCTGGACCCAGGATTACATTGCCATCATGGGCGGACGTTAATCGGTCGGGAGTCACGCATGACCTACGCTGTAGAATTTCAGGATGTCTCGCGCTTTTACGGTGATGTGCGCGCGGTGGACGGCGTCAGTCTGGTGGTCAATGACGGCGAATTCTTCTCCATGCTGGGGCCGTCTGGCTCCGGCAAAACCACCTGTCTGCGCCTGGTTGCCGGCTTCGAACAATTGAGCGGTGGAGCGATTCGCATCTTCGGGCGCGAAGCCAGCGAACTGCCACCCTGGGAACGCGATGTGAACACCGTCTTTCAGGACTATGCCCTTTTTCCACATATGTCGATTCTGGATAACGTGGCCTATGGGCTGATGGTGAAAGGGGTGGATAAAAAAACGCGTCATTCCCATGCCCGTCAGGCGCTGGAGAAGGTGGCGCTGGATTTCGTCCACACCCGCAAACCGTCACAGCTTTCCGGTGGTCAGCGTCAGCGCGTGGCCATCGCTCGTGCACTGGTTAATCAGCCCCGCGTGTTGTTACTCGACGAACCGCTGGGGGCGCTGGATTTAAAACTGCGCGAACAGATGCAGTTTGAGCTGAAGAAGCTGCAGCAGGATCTGGGTATCACCTTTATCTTTGTCACCCACGATCAGGGGGAAGCCCTGTCTATGTCAGACCGTGTCGCGGTCTTCAATAACGGCAAAATTGAGCAGGTTGATACGCCACGTGAACTCTATCTGCGCCCGCGAACGCCGTTTGTCGCCGGGTTTGTAGGGACCTCAAACGTATTTGACGACGCGCGCGCCGGAAAATTGTGCGCGATGCGCGGCGCGTATTCACTTCGCCCGGAACATATTCGCCTGAATCTGCCGGGAGAGATTCAGGCGCAGGGCATCATTCAGGCGGTACAGTATCAGGGGGCCGCGACGCGCTTTGAGCTTAGGCTGGAGGACGGCGAAAAGCTGTTGGTCACTCAGGCAAACCTGTCAGATGCGGTGCTACCGGCGTCGTTGGCGACCGGGCAAACGGTGCTGGTCTCCTGGTCGCGCGACGCAATGGTGCCATTGCAGGGAGTCGCCTGATATGGACGCGCGCGTATATCCTCAACCCAAACCCGGTCGTCTGAGTCGCTTTTTCTGGCGTAAGCCCTCGCTGGGTGTGTTCCTGCTGTTGCTTGGCCCGTTGATGTGGTTCGGCATCGTCTATTTCGGCTCGCTGCTGACGCTGCTTTGGCAGGGATTATACACCTTTGACGACTTCACCATGTCGGTCACGCCGGATCTGACGCTGGCAAATCTGTGGGCGCTGTTTAATCCGGCTAATTACGACATCATTCTGCGTACATTAACAATGGCGGTGGCGGTGACCCTCGCCAGTGCCATTCTGGCCTTTCCAATGGCCTGGTTTATGGCGAGATATACCCACGGGAAATGGAAAGCCTTTTTCTATATTGCGGTCATGTTGCCCATGTGGGCCAGTTACATCGTGAAAGCTTATGCGTGGACGCTGCTACTGGCAAAAGACGGAGTCGCGCAGTGGTTTCTGAGTCACATGGGGCTGGAGCCGCTCCTGATGGCGGTGTTAACGCTGCCGGGTATCGGCGGGAATACGCTGTCAACATCTGGACTGGGGCGTTTTCTGGTCTTCGTCTACATCTGGCTGCCGTTTATGATCCTCCCGGTGCAGGCTGCGCTTGAACGCCTGCCGCCATCGCTGTTGCAGGCATCAGCCGATCTGGGGGCAAAACCCCGGCAAACCTTCCGTCACGTGATCCTCCCGCTGGCGATTCCGGGCGTAGCGGCCGGGTCGATTTTTACCTTCTCGCTGACGCTCGGGGATTTTATCGTTCCGCAACTGGTGGGGCCGCCGGGCTTCTTCATCGGCAATATGGTCTATTCCCAACAGGGGGCCATTGGCAATATGCCGATGGCTGCCGCCTTTACGCTGGTACCCATCCTGTTGATTGCACTTTATTTGTCGTTTGTGAAACGTCTGGGAGCATTCGATGCACTTTGAAAGAGCACCCTGGTTTCTGAAACTGGCCGCGTGGGGCGGCGTGGTCTTTCTCCACTTTCCGTTATTGATTATCGCCATCTATGCTTTTAATACCGAGGACGCGGCATTCAGCTTTCCGCCTCAGGGATTCACGCTCAAGTGGTTCAGCGTGGCGGCGGCGAGGGGGGATATTCTCGATGCGGTGACGTTGTCACTTCAAATTGCGGCCGTTGCGACCTTCATTGCCCTCGTGCTTGGCACGCTTGCTGCAATGGCCTTGTGGCGCAGCGCATTTTTTGGCAGAAATGCGATTTCTCTTCTGCTGCTGTTGCCGATTGCCTTGCCCGGCATTGTCACCGGTCTGGCACTGTTGACGGCGTTTAAAACGGTCAATCTGGAACCGGGATTTTTTACAATCGTGGTGGGGCACGCGACGTTTTGCGTGGTCGTGGTTTTCAATAACGTAATTGCCCGTTTTCGCCGCACCTCATGGAGCCTTGTGGAGGCATCAATGGATCTCGGCGCGAACACCTGGCAGACCTTCCGTTACGTGGTGCTGCCTAATCTGGGCTCGGCGCTGCTGGCCGGGGGCATGCTGGCGTTCGCGCTGTCGTTCGACGAAATTATCGTGACCACCTTTACCGCAGGCCACGAACGTACCTTGCCGCTCTGGCTGTTGAATCAGTTGGGCCGCCCACGCGATGTCCCGGTCACAAACGTGGTGGCTCTGCTGGTGATGCTGGCGACTGCACTGCCGATTTTAGGTGCGTGGTGGCTGACACGCGATGGCGAAACCGTGGCGGGTACCGGCTAATAACTGACAATTGAATAAGGATAGCGCTATGCAACATCAATTATTTATCAATGGCGAACTGGTCGACGGCGAAGGGGAAAAGCAGGCCGTTTACAACCCGGCCACCGGCGAGGTGTTGCTGGAGATCGCGGAGGCCTCACCGGCACAGGTCAACGCGGCGGTATTGGCAGCCGATGAAGCGTTTAAATCCTGGGGCCAGACCACGCCAAAAACCCGCGCCGAATGCCTGCTCCAGTTAGCACAGGTTATCGAGGACAATGCCGAAACCCTGGCGAAACTCGAATCGCTCAACTGCGGTAAACCGCTGCACTGTGCGCTGAACGATGAAATTCCGGCCGTCGTGGATGTATTCCGCTTTTTTGCCGGTGCCGCGCGCTGTCTGAATGGGCTGGCGGCGGGGGAGTATCTGGAAGGGCACACCTCTATGATTCGTCGCGATCCGGTCGGGGTGGTTGCGTCAATCGCCCCCTGGAACTACCCACTGATGATGGCAGCCTGGAAGCTGGGCCCGGCGCTGGCGGCGGGGAACTGCGTGGTGATCAAACCCTCGGAAATTACGCCGCTGACCGCGCTGAAACTGGCTGAGCTGGCAAAAGATATTTTCCCGGCGGGCGTACTCAACGTGCTCTTTGGTCGCGGTAAGACCGTCGGCGACCCGTTGACCGGGCATGAGAAAGTGCGCATGGTCTCCCTGACCGGGTCCATTGCCACGGGAGAGCATATTATCAGTCACACCGCGCCGTCGATTAAGCGCACCCATATGGAACTCGGAGGCAAAGCGCCGGTGATTGTGTTCGACGACGCGGATCTCGATGCGGTGGTCGAAGGCGTGCGGACGTTTGGATTCTATAACGCCGGGCAGGATTGTACGGCTGCCTGCCGAATCTATGCACAAAAGGGGATTTATGACGCGCTGGTGGAAAAACTCGGTGCGGCGGTCGCCAGTCTGAAAATGGGCGCACCGGAGGAAGCGTCTACTGAGCTTGGGCCGTTAAGTTCAGAAGCGCATCTGGCTCGGGTGACGAAGGCAGTGGAGGATGCAAAGGCGTTGGCGCACATCGATGTCATCACTGGCGGTAAAAAACGCGATGGCGCTGGTTACTATTATGAGCCAACGCTGCTGGCAGGCGCTAAACAGGACGACGCCATCGTGCAGCGCGAAGTTTTCGGCCCGGTGGTGAGCGTGACGGTCTTTGATGACGAAGAGCAGGTGCTGGGCTGGGCCAACGATTCGCAGTACGGCCTGGCCTCTTCCGTATGGACCAAAGACGTTGGGCGGGCGCACCGAATGAGCGCCAGGCTGCAATACGGCTGCACCTGGGTCAATACGCACTTTATGCTGGTGAGCGAAATGCCGCACGGGGGGCAGAAACTTTCAGGTTACGGCAAGGACATGTCAGTCTACGGACTGGAAGATTACACCGTGGTTCGCCACGTGATGATAAAACACTGACAGGCTATGGGTGTCGGGACCTTATGGCCTGACACCCGTCCTTTTCGCCTTACAATCGTGACATCAGCCCCATTACAAGCTGAACGGCAAGCAGTAACAGTGCGACTTTAACCCATGAAAGCTGAGCGTACTTTTTATGCTTAATGCCAAACACCGTTTTTAACTTCCCTTTTTTCAGCAGAACTTTCCCCACTAAACCGAGCCACAACATATTCGCCAGCGAAGCAATCGGGAAAAGGAAACCGAGCCAGGGGAGGTTTTTATCTGCCATCAGGCCAATGAGAAGGCGTGCTGGCCAAAACACCACCAGCGACAGCACGGAAAGCAGACGGAATAACAGGCCGGGTGGCTCATAGCCGTACGGGATAGTCAGAATAAGCGAAGTGATAGCCCAGCTTCCCACAACACATAACACGACACCCCACAGGCGATTTTTGAACGTGTCAGACATGCCCGTATTACTGCTGCCGCCTGTCGGGAATGTATTTTGTGTCTGGTAGTCATAGGAGGGGGGAATGTAAGAGTTAGGCGGAGTGTCACTGCTATCATTTTGATTTTTATAATCAGAACGCCAGGTGTTATCTGCCTCTTCTTTGGAGTGATAAATACCATCCGATCCCTGGTAGACATCTGCACCAAAAATATTCTTGCCTTTATAATCTGAACTCATTGTTTTCTCTTTATTATTGATACGCTCTGATGGGTAAACACAGCAACGTTAGCCATCCGGTCTGCCCATCTGGCAGGTAAAGCACATTAAAGTATCAGTATCGTGCCTTTTCAAGCTCTTAATGTTCATAGGGCCATGATCGGGCCAAAGACCGGTTAATCTTATTCTCACTCGCTCATTAAACAAACAGTAATGCAGGTAATGTATAAGTAAACGGTATCAGGCCTTCTGCCACATCATGGCGTACAGTGGGTATTCTGTTTATGATTCCTGGCACTTTGGCCGGGAATGTAAATGGCACGTTATGGCCTTTGTAGCAAAAAATGAATAACGATATAAATATTGCGGTAATACTCACGATTTATACTTTTGGCTATGTCAATAAACGTAAAGATAGTTTATCTCTATAAGCGCGTGGTACGCGGTGCCAACGCACTTTGATTTCAAAAATAATAAAACTCTGGGCCCTGAATAATTCGAGTTGCAGGTCTGCGTATTGTCACATTAAGTTAATTAATTCGACAACCGTTCGTCATGTCCTGTCACCGATAATGTCGCGTTTTTTACATCAGGCAGGGGATGACATAATGAGTAAACTGGTCGTGTTACTGCTGCCCGGCGGTGCGCCCGAGTATGTGACAGTGGAAGACAACCAAACCACGGTAACCTGGTTTGACATACCTGAAGTAGCAGGGGGTACAGGCAGGACACTGCCCATTGAGACCTATTTCTGTGAAGGCGAGGAATTTCATTTTGCCCGGCTCGAAAAGCAGCCTGAAGAAGAGGTATCTTCATCGATCGCTTATTTAACTGCCCAAAATCCCGCCCCCTTTACTGGGCTGATGACGGGCTTACGGCAGGGGTTATCATTTTTAGCGCAATGTCTGAATGTGCACGTACCGAAAAAAATAAGGGCTAAATAAGCCCTTAACGTTCACATTATTCGCAGGCTATCTTTTGAGGATATTTTCGTTTTCACGGGGCGCCCAATCTTTTTCTGAGAAATCATATAAAGAATAAGGCTGATCGCGTAATCCGTTAGCACGCAAAATGCCACGCACATCGGCGGGCAGATTCTCTTCGCGGAAGAGTTCAGAAATGACAAACATAGCGTCACTGAAGGAGAGTTGTTTAATCTCAAACGGTTTCCAGCCGGTGCGCTTGAAAATGAGATGGTAAAGCGCTTCTTCACCTGCCAGCGAAATATACGGACTGGCATACTTTTCACGGTGGCGGGAAAGCAGCACTTCCAGAATGAAAATGTGAGCAATGCGCTGTTTGGCAGCGTTGCCCCTCACGCTGTCTTCGTTAGTCATGTCCTGGTGTGTTATATCATTATTCTCACACACTCTTACTTCTATGGCTTGCCACAGATCGTCAAACTTTTGCATTGCATTAACCCTGTAAAAAAATGATTTCTGGCTTACCAACAATATCAGAGTTGCCGGCCTCACGCCAAAGAAGACGCCATCAGAGAAGCACTCTGAACAAGAAGTACATAGCCGAAAGATGAAGGTGCAATATGAGTTACTGATTGTGTTGAGTCTTAAGTTAAATTTATCAGGCGTGTTCAGAAAAATATAAAAATCAATATCATTCCTGTATTCCGGAATTGTCGATGATCAATACCCGGCAGGCGCTTGCCAAATAAAGTGGAGGTTCTCTCCATCAGGACAACGACGATGACATGTCAATCATTAGTGGCAACGTGTTTTGTGGTAGCCAGTTTCTTCACATTTAACAGTAGCTATGCCAGAACGCCGGTTAGCGATACGCAGGTGAAGAAAAGAATCATTGCTGAATCGATAGCGGAATATCCCGGCCCGTGTGCCTGTCCGTTCAATCAGGCGAGAAATGGCAGCAGCTGCGGTAAACGCAGCGCCTGGAGCAAACCCGGCGGCTACTCCCCGATCTGTTATGCCGATGAGGTGACGCCTGAAATGGTCAAAGCCTGGCGCAAGCGCAATCAACAGTAACCCAACTCGTCAGCGATATTCCTCCTCAAGGGTTACATCGACTTACATCAAAAGTGTAAAATTCGCACGATATGTGAATAAAACTTGATGTGAGTCAAGAAAACAAGCATATTGCGGTCGTTTTGTTTTCACAATCTTCGTGTGGACTATGTCGCTTTATCAAAAAATGTTGGTTTTTTACGCAATTATGGCGTTGATTTGCGCCGTCATCACCTGGTTCCTGACCAGCGATCGCAAGCGTATTCGCTTCTTAAGCGCATTTCTCGTGGGGTCGACCTGGCCGATGAGTTTCCCGGTCGCGCTGCTGGTCTCAATATTCTGATCTTTTGTGTTATTCCTGTCATTGCGTGACCGGGTAAACAAAACAGAAAGTGGATATTGTGCAACATAGGTCTGCGTATGTTTTCCATGGAAAGGAGGCAGATGATGGACCTGTATCTTAAGATGCTCGTTTTTTACGCAGTGATGTCCGTACTGGCCGGCGTGGTCACCTGGTTTTTGTCGAAAGAGACGCGAGGCATGAAGGCGCTGAGTGCGTTTCTGGTTGGCGCAACCTGGCCGATAAGTTTCCCGGTGGCCCTCGCGTTTACGCTGTTTTAACGTAAACGCGCAAATAAATGACCCGACGCACGCAGGTGGCCGGGTCATTTTTTTATGGCAGTAAGGTCTTCAGAGTTTTGCGTGCGGTAACCGACACATCCAGTGGATGGCTGTACCCCATATTCTCAACGGCGCGACTGTAGAGCGCGACCAGCCAGTCATAGACGTAACGGGTTGCAGCATGCACCGGCTGTTCGCCGAGACGTGTCAATCGTTCACCCGTCACCACCGGGGCAGAAACGAAAATTGGCGTGCCTTTCATTACCCGACTGGCAGGACGTTCCGATTCGTTGACCGCAGCATACCCCAGCCAGGCCACAAAATTACCTGTTTCAGCATACAGCTGGGCCGCACAAGCGGTGTCTCGTTGCATGATCTTCTGCAACTGTTCAGCCAAACCTAAACGGTAGCTGGCTACGATCACGATCTCCGCCATGTGCCGCAACGTCGCCGGGGATAAACCCAAACGCGCGGCGTTGTCGTCATTACGGCTCCACTGGCGGACATGATTTACCCACATGGCATGCGCATGCTGACCTACGTCACGAGCTGACAGGGTGTGTTCAACGTTTTCCGCCGACTCCGCAAAGAGGTCGATGGCTTCGTTAAACAGGCCGCTGACCTGTTCTTCGCGAGGCTGCTGCACCTTCCAGAGATTATCGAACTGTTGCATGTCCGGCATCATGCCTTCGAGCAATTCACCGTGACGAGAGGCATGTGACTGCAACTCGCGCACCACGGTTTCGGCCCGGGTCTTCTGGGCAGCATTTTCTTTAGCCGGTGTATTTACCCAGGCCTGCATCAAATCACGCAGGGCGGCCAGATGGCGTTCACGTAGCGCATTGAAGCGCGCCAGCCTTAATGACGGGGCCGTGGCTTGCGCAAGCCACTCCAGTACCCGTTGCAGACTGCTGGCATCCAGTGCCTGCAAGGTCCCCCAGTGCTGTCCGGGTTTTCCCACCAGTTGCTGGATGACTTCGTCGAGATTTTGCCCACTGGTGAAACGTGCATCCTGTGGGGTGATCGTCCAGACGAGACCCGGCAAAGCTGCTTCCTGACCGGACTGTGTCTCTTTAACCCAGTGCAATAGCGCTCTGGCAGTGGTCGTTGTCGCAGAGCGCTGCGACGTTGCGTTGCAAATCAGTAGCACGTCAGGTTGCAACTGCTGGCGATAACTCTCCAGCAGCCAGCGGCATTTGCTGTTCCACAGAGGGTGACCTTCCTCAGGCGCAGGCGTCGGAATATCCAGGATGTCGACCTTCTCCAGCACGATCTCTTCAACCGGCAAAACCAGTTCTTTGGTCAGAAGTGAAAGGGTAGAGAGGGGAATGCTGACCGCATTTTGCAGTTGGGCGTGTGACCAGGGATGAACCACAACTTCGCCAGCCACTTCATCGAAAGAGGCTGGCGCAGGCGTCAGAAAACCCTCGGTTGGCAAGGCAAAATTATCCACCAACAGGCTCAGCGGGGCAGCGAGCTCAGACGCATTGCCGGTCTGGTGCAGCGTGTGCGCCAGAGAGAGCCAGAGCTGCGTCAGTTCCTGATGTTCGCCCCATAACAACGACCACGCACTGGCGCGGGCGCTCAAATCGAGCGACGGTAACAGACAGGCCAGTTGATACCACAGGGCGTCGTCCAGATGTTGCTGCGACGAAGGGACGCAGGCGCGCCAGAAACGTCCAATAGCGCCGACCTCTTCAGCCAGCAGCCCCGGCACCGGATTAGGTTGGCGCAGCGCACGCCATTTGGCGAGGCGGCTTTCGACCACTGACTTGTCCACGACCCTCAGGTCAGGCAGCGTCTGTGCATGGGCGATAAATACCTGCACCAGTTCGGCTTCGCTGATTAAGCGCAGACGCAGGGGAAAGTTGTCGTCCAGCACGTCACTGTGCCGACTAAAACGCAGCGCCATACTGGTCAGCATGTGGCCTGGATTCAGGTGGGTAAAATAGTCCAGCGTTTTCTCACCCAGTTGCACATTCAGCCGTCCGCTGCCGCTATTACACAGGGCTGCAAGCAAGTGGGCTTTGGCTGCCTGAGCGTGGCCATAGAGTCCGACGGTGCAGGGAGTCCGCGCAGCGCTATCCAGCGCGTTTTCTTGCGCCGCAAAGGCGGTCAGACGTGCCAGCAAGGCATCGGCATCATCTTCCAGTAAGGGGGAAAGCTGACGGTTTTCATTGATCCATGCTCGCAAGGCCTGGGTTGTGTTCATGCTTGCACTCATTTCAGGTACACACTCCCGCTGTCGATCCAATAATGGCTGCCGCTATGGCGGCGGTCGGCCAGCGTATTCAGTTTGAAGGTTAACGCATCGGCAGGTACCGGCGTACCATCCTGAAGCCAGGCCTCGCTCAGAACAAACGACTCTGGTCCGTTATGTTTGTTACCGCCACTGAACTGTAAACGCACATTGAGTACGCCATCCCCGGCAATGGTTTTTGCCAGCTCAGATGAGTTAATGCTCAGCGTATAAAGCGGTGTGGCTGGCCAGCGAGCATTTGCCAGTTGACGGAAACCGAGGGTAATGTTGCCACGAAGCGGGAAGTGCAGCCGGGCATCCAGTTTGGCGTTGGGTTTATCCAGGTCAATGTCGTGATACCAGATATTCTCATCGCGCAGGGTATTGACCACATTGTCCAGCACGCCAAGGTAGCGCACGGTGGAGTAAGCGCCAATGTCCGCCGCTTTAAAGTTAAAGCGCGGCAGGCGCAAATCCAGTGCCAGACTGCACAACATTGCGCCCACGGCGGCAGTAGATTTCGGGTTACCAATTTTGCCTTGTTGACTGAACGGGTACCACTCATGTACTCGGTACTTATCGAGCCAGATCATGCGGTTAACCGGAACAGGCTGCAGGTGACGAATCAGCGCCTGCACGCCCGGCAGACAACCCGGACGCCCCATGATCAGCAGGATGTCGCAGCAGTAGTGGCTGATGGCTTCACACACAGCATGGAGCGGGGCCGTCAGCGTAAACTGCCCGGCGAGCATGGCATCCTGAAGTTCGCGGAAATTCACCTGCAGCGGAACCGTCAGCACATCAAACTCCGGCGAACCTGACGGCAGGGCGTGATCGATAGCCTGCTTCAGATAGTTCATCACGTTACGGGTCGGCAACTGCTTAAGCAACTCGCCAAAGGTCGCATGCAACCCCGCCAGCGGGTCATTGATATCACTCTCTTCCCATGCCGCCAGAATCGCATGCCCGATGGGCATAAACAGCTGCAGGGTAGTTTGTTGGCGCAACACCGCCTGAGTGTCAATACGACCCGAGTCGCCAAACAGCGTTGCCATCAGCGATGTGGCGTCAGTGATGCCGGCTTTTTGCAAATGCGTTTGCATAGCGGGCAGGACGCAACGCTGGATAATATCCAGCAGGATGTCATCCCCGGCGACCTTAAAGCCTTCGCGGAACAGCAGTTGCGGCGTGATTTTGACATTGCTGCCGGTGCCGTCATCCAGTTGATAATGGGTGATGGCCATGTCGGTAGTGCCCCCGCCAATATCCAGTGAGGCGACGCGCAGAGAGCGGCCAGGACGCGCGCCCTCGGGTTCAACCCGGTCAGGGCGCGCCTGGGCGGCAAAAAAGGTCTCCGTCTGGCCGGAATACCGTGAAATTGCTTCGTTGTACAACCACACCAGTTGACCGCAGCTGGCTTCATCCCACTCCATCTGGATCTGCGGAACCGGCACAACACTTTTATCCTGCTGCTTGCGGTTGGCAAAATCTTCATCCTGCGGGTGCCAGCCCATCGCTTTCCAGACAATCGCTATTGCCTCGAACATACGGCGACGGAAGATTTCACGCTCCTGCTTGGGCATGGCGGATGGCAGAGTGAGGATCAGGGTACGTAGCTGGCGTGGTGACGCCGGGAAGCCCAGACGTAAACGGGTGGCCACGCTGTTCATCTGGCCGAGAGCTTGCGCCAGCAGCTCGCAAAGCATATGCGTCATCAGGGTGCTGCGGCTGTACTGCGGCGAGAAGACCGGCAGGCGTTCATCCAGCGGCAGGGTATAGAGCGGCTGGCCTTCGTCGTTCATCAGGTTCATCAACGGGAACGCCGTCGCCAACGGTTCCCGTTGCGTCTTGCTGTTCATCTGGCTAAAGCGCCAGTCCTGTAAAACGGGGGTTTCATCCCAGAGATAACGGCGCGGGCTGGAAATACCGCTGTTGCCTTCGGTACCCAGACGCTGCATCGCCAGCTTACGGGCTTCATCGCCCACGCGCACAATAGACGGCCAGACAAAGGCATCTTCGCGACCGCTTTCAACAGAAAAGTGCTGCTTGCCAAACCGGGCTTCGGAAAATTCAAGGCGGCTGGTGAACAGGGGCTCATTAAGAAATTGCGGCTCACTCAGGGAGCGTACCTGCAGCTCTGCGGTCTGGCGCAGGCCGTCGTTGGCATCACCATGATCTTCAATGATGACCCCACAGGTATGGGTGTTGCCCACATCAAGGATCAGATCCACCGGGATGGCCGGCGTGCTGAGCGTATGGGTGACTATTTTCACTTCCGGCACCTGAATCTGGGTGCCGAGCAGGGTGAGCAGGTTCAGCCAGTGGGACTGATACTCAAAACTGCGCATTGCCTGGGTGATGTCGCGTTCGCTGCGCGGATCGCTGTGGCTGGCATACTGGAGAAACGCTTCGCGCAACCAGCCGTCCACCCAGGTTTGATCGAGAAAATCGGCCACTTCATCGTCACGCCAGGCCAGCGAAAAGCGCGTGCCGTTGAGGATATCGTTCTCCTGCGGCGCGAGGGCGGACGGTGACTGACCATTAATCTGACTGTCGAGGGCAAGCGTAATACGGTGCGTGTTACCGGCACCGTCAGGCTCATTCAGTTTACGGATCTGCACCCGGGCCCAGTTGTCCGGGCCTTCCACGAAGGTGCGGGGTGGATTAAAGCGCAGGAACGGAATGGGCAACCAGACGCCATCAAGAATCGAGAGCGAGGTGTGCAACGACTGCGTGCTCTCCGGCTTGACCACTTCCGGCAGGCTGCCATTACGGCCGGGCAGGGTGTAACGCTCATTGACCAGATCGTAGTCGAGCCGCAGCAACGGACCGTTCGCCGTTTTACGCACAAAACGACCGCTCTGCGCAGACTCTTGTGGCGTCAGACCAAAATCAAGAAACTGTACGCCACTGTTGGCAATCAGGGTGACGCTCTGTTTGTAATCGCAAAGATTGACCAGCATAAAATCAGGCACCTGTTTTTCTGAACGTCACGGAAACGGGGGTGTTGGCATCAAATTGCGCGCTGCACTCCGCAACATCATTATTGCCCGCTTTGCAGGCAATTTCTGGCATTGGGTAACGTGTACCGTCGCTGCAACGCGCGGTGCTGCGGCTTTTTATCATCAGCACGCCCGTTTCATGTAAACCGGAAAAGAGGTCGGCACGACAGGAGATATTGTTTCCCTGAATAATGCGAGCCGTCCCTTTGTTATTCTGGATCTGGAAGCGGATGGTCGGCGCTTTGCCGCTGACCTGATCTTTCACGTCCATCAACACGCGCCAGGTACCGTTAAGGAAACGCGTCGAACCGGTTTTAATCTGCAGCGCATCCATGACCAACGCATCTTTGGGAATCGCGCCGATGATAACAGGCTTAGGCGGTGCGTCGACTTTTTCCACTTTGGGTGCCACGACCTCTGCCTGATGCAGCGGCAGTTGCGCCGCCAGCACCGGTGACGGAACGGCTGGCGGTTCAACCGGAGCAGGCTCTACAGCAGTGGTTTGCGCAACCGGCACTGGCGCGGGTGCGGGGCGGTCTTGCTGATTGAGAATCAGCGGTACTGCTACCGCCGCGATCGCCGCAGCGGCAATCGGTATGGCCCATAATCCATAGCGGCGGCGTTTAACCGGAGCCGGCTCAGGCGCGGTTGGCACTGGTGCAGGTGCTACGGGTTCTGCCAGCGGTTCAACAGGCTCTGGCGGCGGTGTGAATTTTACCGGCGGAACAGGGGTAAGCAGCGGTTCGTCTGCGCTGTCAAAGCTCACAACGGGCACCGGTTCTTCTTCCGGTTCGGGTTCTGGTTCAATGATAACGATCGGCTCAGGGATATCTTCTTTGCGCAGGCATTCAAGCACGTCATCACGGGCGCTTTCATTGAGGTTCACAAAACCCCAGAAGGTAATAACGGGTTTACCATCGACGAGGAAAACGTGGTTCTCACCCGGAAACTGGAGCGCTTTCTCGAGAAGAGAGCCGAACAGTTGTTGTGCGGTTTTCGGCGACTGGATGCATTTGCGACTTAATGCCGCAGCGCTATCCAGCGTGCTGTCGAGGTAACGCAGGGCGCGAAAACGCGCCTCTTCCTCTGCGGCTTTCCAGGAGACGGCACGACCTTCAACCGGGGAGTACCAGTCAACACGATCGCCTTCATCATTGACCTGTGGAATAGCCAGGCAGTCAACCAGTGCCTGCTGCTTACGCAGACGCAGAGCTTCACGAATTTGCAGTGCCGAATCAAAGACGGCCTGGCCACCACCACCGACTGCCTGGAAATCATCCAGATCGCCGCTGCGCAAGAGAGTTTTTGCCACGTTTTCATCCCATAGACTTTTTCACGCGTCTACTGTACGCAATGTCATGACAAGCAAACGGCGGAAGAGAGGACAAAACCGTTGAATTCTCGACGCATTGGTCGCGCAGTGACGGCTTGACGACGCGGAGTTTGCTTAAGTTAAATTTTAAATTTTATTTTGCTGAAGATTTCAGCGAAAAACACTGCTTTAGAATAACCTGATAGTGAATCGTTATTTGCCAGTTCACTTCCGCTGTGCTGAGATTAATGCTTCATATAAAAATAAGGTTTCAGACTATGATCGCAAGGAAAACGCTGCTCGCCCTGGCGCTGAGCACATTATTACCGACAGGCGCTGCGTGGGCCGCAAACAACGACACAATTGTTTACTGCTCAGAGGCTTCTCCTGAGTCGTTTAACCCGCAAATCGCCAGCTCTGGCCCGTCATTTGTTGCCAGCTCTCAGGTCCTCTATAACCGCCTGGTCAACTTTGATCCGGAAAAAAATACGCCGGTGCCTTCTCTTGCGACAGACTGGACCATTTCCCCGGACGGTAAAACCTACACCTTTACGTTGCGTCAGGGCGTGAAATTCAATAGCAACAAATTCTTTAAACCGACACGCGATTTTAACGCCGACGATGTTATTTTCTCGGTCATGCGTCAGAAAGACCCTAATCACCCCTATCATAATGTTTCGAAAGGTAATTACCAATATTTCAGCGATGTCGGTCTGGATAAACTGATCACGGAAGTTAAAAAAGTCGACGACAATCACGTTCAGTTTGTGTTGAGTGAGCCAAACGCCGCCTTCCTCGCAGACTGGGGTATGGATTTTGCTTCTATTCTGTCTGCAGAATATGCCGATGCGATGCTGAAAAAAGGCACCCCTGAAAACGTTGATAACTGGCCAATCGGTACCGGGCCTTACGTCCTGCAACAATACAAAGCGGACGCGCAGATTCGTTACCTGGCGAACCCGAACTACTGGGAAGGTGCGGTCCCGACTAAGCACCTGATTTTTGCTATCACCCCGGATGTGCAAACGCGCCTGGCGAAACTGCAGACCAACGAGTGCCAGATTATCCCGGCACCGGCACCGGTGCAGTTCGATCAGATTAAAGGCAATAAAGATCTGACCCTGCATACCGTGGACGCACTGAACGTCGGCTATCTGGCGTTTAACACCGAGAAGAAACCCTTTGATAATGCCTTGGTGCGTCAGGCCCTGAACTACGCGACCGATAAAAAAGCGATCATTGATGCCGTCTTCCTGGGGTCCGCGACGGTAGCGAAATCACCGCTGCCACCGAATATGCTCGGCTACAAGAAAGACCTGAAAGATTACGGTTACGATCCGGAAAAAGCGAAAGCGCTGCTGAAACAGGCCGGGCTGGATAAAGGTTTTGAAACCACTCTGTGGTCAATGCCGGTTCAACGTCCTTATAACCCGAACTCCCGTCGCATTGCAGAGATGATTCAAAGCGACTGGGCGAAAGTGGGTGTCAAAGCGAAGATAGTCTCTTACGAGTGGGGCGAATACCTGGCGGGTATGCGTCGTGGTGAGCATGACACCGCGCTCTTTGGCTGGATGTCTGATAATGGCGATCCGGATAACTTTGCCGATACCCTGCTGGGCTGTAACAGCGTGAAGAGCGGTTCTAATGCCGCACGCTGGTGCGATAAAGCGTATGATGGCCCGGTACAACAGGCCAAACTGACCAGCGATCCGGTGAAACGCGCCGCACTTTACGCTCAGGCTCAAGAGGTGTTTTACGCCCAGGCGCCGTGGATCCCATTGGCGAACGGTAAAACCTTCTACGCCACCCGCAGCAACGTCAGCGGTTACAGCGTCAGTTTGATGGGCAGTGATTTTTCAAAAGCAAAACTGAATTAACAGGAGTTGGCATGTCACATCTGGATGAGGTTGTCGCCCGAGTGGATAGCACCATTGAAGAGAGCGTCATTATTCATATGAATGAATTGCTGGTGGAGTTAAGCAATGATGAAGCGCTGAGCCGGGGCGATCGTTACGCCCAGCAACAGCGCCTGCGCCAGGCGATTTTTCATAAGGGGCGTCATCATAAGGAAGAGCTTGAAGCCCGCCATGAGCATCTCACCAAAGGTGGCACCATTCTGTAAGTTCAGAACTGGCGTCTGGCTACCAGCCAGGCGCCAATCACCAGCAAAACTGCACCACATATCGGCCCTGCCAGCGCTTTCAGCGCCACGCCCTGACTTCTTACTACGTCCATCACCAGCCCGCCAATCAACTGACTGGCGACCAGTACCGCGATAGTTGTGGCAGCACCCACATACTGATATCCACTGATACTGGCAAACACAAAAAACGAGCCAAGCAGGCCGGGTATGAGGGTCCACCAGTGCACGGTTGACACCAGCTCACTGAACCCGGCAGTGCCATGCTTTATCAACAAGATACTGACGAACAGCACAATGCCGACCAGCGAGTTGAGCAGCATGGCGATAAGAATGGTGGAGGCGGACTGGGTGATACGCACCATCAGCATGTTTTGCACTACCAGACCGATGCCCGCAGCGACGAGGAAACAGAGTGTCAGCGTCTGATTCATCAGATAGCATCCGGGTCCAGGCGATCGTCAAGCTGGAGCTGCAGGAAGCTGAGATCCAGCCAACGACCAAATTTGGTGCCAACCTGCGGCATCTGTGCGGTCAGTGTGAAGCCGAGTTTTTGATGCAGATGGATAGACGCCGCATTTTGTGACTCGATCCCGGCAACCATCACGTGTTTGCCGATTTTCCTGGCTTCGTCGATCAGTCTGCTCATCAGCGCCTGACCCAATTTCCTTCCCTGATAATCGGGGTGAACATAGACAGAGTGTTCAACGGTATGACGAAAGCCGTCAAATGCGCGCCAGTCGCCGAATGAGGCGTAACCGGTCACGACACCGTTTTCTTCACTGACCAGCACCGGGTAACCCAGTAATGCCCGTGCCTCGAACCAGGCGATGCGGTTGTCTGCATCGACCGTTTTATCATTCCAGATAGCAGCGGTGTGCAGTACCGCATGGTTGTATATTTCCGCGATAGCGGCACAGTCCTCTTTTAAGGCATATCGAATGTTCATGCTTAAGTTGAACCTCAGTGGTTGTTCACTATAGTATTACGATATGAATACTATCTCAGACAATATAAATCAACGGATCAGTGCGCGAATTCGCGTTGAGCGTGAGTCAAGAGGCTGGTCGCTGAGCGACTTAGCCGAACGGGCAGGGGTTTCGCGCGCCATGATTCATAAAATTGAACGCGGTGAGAGTAGCCCGACGGCGGCGCTGCTTGCGCGTCTTTCCGGCGCATTCGGTATCAGCATGTCTACGCTGATTGCCCGGGCAGAAATGCAGGAGGGGAAACTGCTGCGTTTTGCCGATCAGCCGGTCTGGCGCGATCCGCAAAGCCATTATCTGCGTCGTCATCTTTCACCGAAGGGCGATATTCCTATCGATCTGGTGCACATCGAGCTTCCCGGTGGTAGCGATATCCCGATGCCTGCTTCCGCTTACCTGCACGCCCGCCAGTTAATTTGGTTGCAGGCGGGGGAGTTGGTGTTCGTCGAAGGGGAAACGCGCCATGAAATGAAAGCGGGTGACTGCCTGGAGCTGGGGCCGCCGAACGATTGCCGTTTCATCAACGAAACAACCGAAACCTGTTATTACCTTATTGTGCGACTAAACCCAGCCAGCGCGTAATGACAACGGCTCCCTAAGTGCCAGGGTTTAGGCTGTCACCCCCCAATCTTCGTGAGTTCGATAAGTGCGCACGTTTGGAGGATACATCCTATTATCTATACATCTTTTTGGCACTGGAGAACTTTATGACGCAAGAACGCGAACATAACCGCCGTTGGGTACTGGCTTCTCGCCCAAAAGGCGCGCCGGTTGCAGACAATTTTCGGCTGGAAAAGCATGCCGTCGCGACACCTGAAGAGGGCCAGCTCCTGCTGCGTACCGTCTATCTTTCACTTGACCCCTATATGCGCGGACGCATGAGCGATGCGCCATCCTACTCCCCGCCGGTGGCTATCGGTGAGGTAATGTGTGGTGCCACTGTCAGTCGGGTGGTTCAGTCGAACCACCCGGACTACACCGCCGGTGAATGGGTACTCGGCTACAGCGGCTGGCAGGACTATGAGATTTCAAACGGCGAAGGGCTGGTTAAGCTTGGGGACAACCCGCAGCATCCGTCCTGGGCTCTGGGTATCCTGGGTATGCCGGGCTTTACCGCCTATATGGGCTTGCTGGACATCGGTCAGCCAAAAGCGGGTGAGACGCTGGTGGTGGCGGCTGCCACCGGGCCGGTCGGCGCAACGGTTGGGCAAATCGGAAAGATCAAAGGATGCCGTGTGGTGGGCGTCGCTGGCGGCGCGGAGAAATGTCGCCACGCCGTCGAGGTGCTTGGCTTTGACGCTTGTCTGGATCACCGTGCGGATGACTTTGCCGAGCAACTCGCCCAGGCCTGCCCGCAGGGTATTGATGTCTATTTCGAAAATGTCGGCGGCGCGGTCTTCGATGCGGTGTTGCCATTATTGAACACTTCCGCCCGTATTCCATTATGTGGTCTGGTCAGTGGTTATAATTCGACTGAATTACCCGCAGGCCCGGACAGGGTTCCATTATTAATGGCCACCCTATTGAAAAAACGGATACGATTGCAGGGCTTTATTATTAGCCAGGATTATGGTCACCGTATTGACGAATTTCAGCATGACATGTCGCAATGGATTTCTGAAGGGAAAATCCATTATCGCGAACAGATTATCGATGAACTTGAAAGCGCCCCTGAGTCATTTATCGGGATGCTGGCAGGGAAAAACTTCGGTAAAGTTGTGATTCAGGTTGGTGCCGCAGACTAAGATGATGATGACGGTGAAAAACCGTCATCATATTTCGTGCAAAATTTTTAAAAACAGCTTTAATTAACCATATATCAGGAATCGATGACCTCACGGTAAGGATTCCTGATAGTTGTGCATAATAAATAACTAATCGTTCTAACATTCTCGTGACAATCCAATACCAGGCATGCTTTTGCATAATATATCCTAGGGACATTATGATTACGGACAGGCTACAAGGCTGATAATTAATAAGATTTTTTTACAGGATACTCTCATGCTTGATTTGGAAAAAGCGCAACGAACAAGCCTTACTATGCAAGTAGAGGCAAGTTTAAAAAGTGCGCTTATTATTGGTGCGTTAAAACCTGGCGCACGCCTCATTACTAAAGAAATTGCCGATCAACTTGGCACCAGTATTACGCCGGTCAGAGAAGCATTACTGCGTCTTGTTTCTGCCGGAGCGCTTCATGCCACACCGGCCCAGGCATTTTTAGTGCCTGAAGTTAATCTCGAACGCTACAGCGAAATTAATCATATCCGCAAAAATCTGGAAGGAATGGCAGTGCGTGCCGCGAGTCAAAATATGACCCAGGCTATCCTCCATGAATTACGCAGTCTCGCGGATATTTTCCATGAAGCCGTTAAAAGCGGGAATACGGAGCTCTCTTTACAAACCAATCGTGTATTTCGCTTTGCGGTTTATCATTATGCGGGAATGCCCACGTTGTCGGCATTAATCGAACAGCTGTGGGTGCGTATCGGCCCATGCTTTAATTATCTTTATCCTTCATCAAATGAGTTAACTCGCGGGCATGATTATGGCGATTTATTAACCGCCCTGGAGAAAGGGGATGGTGCTGCCAGCGAGAAGGCCCTGTGGCGAGCGATTGATGATGGCGCTATCATTTTACGCAAACAGTTTTCTCGCTGACGGCGCCTCAGCCTGAAAAAGAGTGCCACAATTTTTCACAACCTCCCGCATGCTCCTCACGGCTAATTTGCTGTAGAGGAGCATCTACATCACACTTTTCGCTCCCACATCACCTTTTCTCTGAAAAACGAATCCGTATTGCCGATAAGGTTTTAGTGCGCAGTCAGGCGCTAACATTGTTGTCAGCAAGGAGTCCCGGATGTCTTTCAGCCAAGGGTTGAGCAATATCAATATCAGTAAAAAATTATCGGTAGGATTCGGCGTGGTCCTGTTCCTGGTCGCCATTGCAACCGTTCTGAGCGTGTTACGATTCAAAGAAATCCGCGACGTCTATGAAAAAACCAATCTGATTTACAACGTCAATATCGAAGTCTTTCAGGCTAAAATTAACCGTCTTAAGTATCTTTATGGCGATGACAAAGCGGGGCAGCTAATGGCTGGCTTTGTTAAACATGCCTCCGAACTCACTGCCAGCGCCGAAGAGATGAGCTGGACCGAAAAAGAGAAAGGTTACCTCAGCGCGCTCAATGGCCATCTGACCCAATTCCAGTCCAGCGTAAGTGAGATGCAGCAGGCCACCAATGCCCTGAATGCCGTGCGTTCTTCATTGGATAACATGGCAGCGGAGGATCAAAAACCCCGCTTTACGACCCTCATCCGTACGCCCGTAGCGGATAGCGCGGTTTCTGGCCAAATCTTTGATCAGCTGATTAACATCAGCAGCATCCGTGATGCGGCACTGGTGCTTCGCTTCAGCCCAACCAAAGAGGCGCGTGCTGCGCTGGACAAGAATTTTAACGAAACGAAAGCCTCCCTCCAGTCGGTCTCTGCTCAGTTACCGAGTGAAATCCAGGCCCCTCTGGAGGCTCTTTGGGCTGATACGAGTAAGTATTACGATCTCAGCGTGAACTATTATGTCGCCGTGCAGGGGCTGAAACTCGCTGAAGATAAGGTGAAATCAGGTGGTGATGAAAGCAGTGCCGACATTAAACAGCTACTGGGTCTGGTTAAAACGCATAATGACGCGTTGGCAAACACGTCCAGTACCATTGCCGCGATTATTGGCCTGATTGCCATTCTGATTGGTGTGATGGTGTCCTGGTGGATCATCCGCCAGATTACCCGTCCGGTGGTGCACAACCTGGCGCTGGCCGAGCGTATCGCCAGCGGCGACCTGAGTTCACAGATTACAGCGCATAGTCAGGATGAACTGGGCAAGCTTACCGGTGCGATGGGCCGTATGAACAGCAAATTGCGTGAGATGATTTTCGAAGTGCGTAACAGTGTGTCGCAGGTTTCACGTGCAGCAACAGAAATCGCCGAAGGCAATACCGATTTATCTTCTCGCACCGAGCAGCAGGCGGCGGCGGTGGTGGAAACGGCGGCCAGCATGGAAGAGCTGACTGCAACGGTGAAAAACAACGCCGACAATGCCCGAAACGCCAGCCGCCTTGCCGCACAGGCGTCCTCGACGGCCAGTGAAGGCGGGCAGGTGATGCGTGAGGTGGTCAACACCATGAACGACATCAATACCAGCTCCAGTAAAATTGCCGATATCACCGCCGTCATCAATAGCATCGCTTTCCAGACCAATATTTTGGCTTTGAACGCAGCGGTCGAAGCTGCACGTGCAGGGGAACAAGGGCGTGGTTTTGCGGTGGTGGCCAGCGAAGTTCGCAACCTCTCTCAGCGCAGTTCTCAGGCAGCAAAAGATATTGAACATTTAATCAGTGAGTCGGTTTCACGAATCACCAAAGGCAGTGACCTGGTGGTCAAAGCCGGCGCGACCATGGATGAAGTGGTGCAATCAGTGACGCGGGTAAACGACATTATGGGCGAGATTTCCTCGGCATCTGAAGAGCAAAGCCGGGGTATTGAGCAGATTGCGCGTGCAGTGAGCGAGCTTGACAGCACGACGCAGCAGAATGCGTCGCTGGTGAGTGAGTCCTCAACGGCAGCCGGTTCGCTGGAAGAACAGGCTCGCCTGCTGGAACAGCTGGTGGCGACCTTCCGGCTTGAGGCAGGGGGCGAGCAGGCGTCTTCAGTGCAGCCGTTGCTGCGCCCGGCATTGAAGGCGCAATCTCGTGCGAAAGCGCCCGAGAGTCGGGATGAGGGCTGGACGACGTTCTGATTAAGGTTTCACCTGCTGGCGGGTTTTTCCCCTCCCCATGGGAGAAAGCTGGGGTGAGGGGAGCAGGCGGCACCGAGGTGTGTTCCGTTCACTTCCAGATCTTCTGAACCAGCAAAGGAACTCGCTTTTCTCCCTCGCCCCACCGGGGAGAGGGCTGGGGTGAGGGGAAACGGGCGACGCTGAAGGTGTTTACGTTCACCTTCAGACCTGCTGAACATGCTAAATCTGTCACCCGTGAACGTGCTAAGGGGGCCACCGCGGCCCCCTTAGCAATCCCCGCGGCCCCGCACGGAAACCGGTGCTGCGCACTGCGCTCACCTCCCGGCCTTCAGCCTGCGGCCGGTTTGACTCGCCGTCCTGGCTCGACAAACCTCTGCCCGCCCTCCCTGGCGGCCAGACCTTGTCTTCCGGCCTCCGGCTCGCCGGTTTCAGCGGGGACACAACACCCTCGCTGTAAGCCTGAAGCTAAATGAAAAAAGGCATGGCTGTCGCGTTTTTATAAAAGCGAAATCGGAGTTGCCTTTAATACAGTGACATACAGCGAGGGTTTCTGGTCCGGCTGAAAATCGACG
>DFPL01000166.1 GCA_002377245.1 Enterobacteriaceae bacterium UBA3516 | reverse complement strand
GTTTCTTTGTCGAGCAGGGTGTGTGGATCCGTCCCTTCGGGCGCCTCATCTATTTGATGCCGCCGTACACTATCTCCCCCGACCAGCTCACACGCTTAACGGACGCGGTCAACGCGGCGGTGACGCGTGATGCGCTGTTTACCCCCTGAGATAAACGTGACCGAACAAGGATGGGCTACACTCTTTTGCGATTACAACGATATCCGGAGGTAACATGAAACTGGTCAGCCAGGATTTTCGCGACGGTGAAAAACTGCCCCACCGCCATGTCTTTAACGGCATGGGCTATGATGGCGATAATATCTCTCCCCACCTCGCGTGGGACGATGTTCCTGCCAACACCAAAAGCTTTGTGGTCACCTGTTATGATCCCGATGCGCCGACGGGTTCAGGCTGGTGGCACTGGGTCGTGGTGAATTTGCCCGCCGATACCCGCGTTTTGCAACAGGGGGCTGGCTCCTCACTGAGTATATTGCCTGAGGGAGCCTTACAGACCCGTACCGATTTTGGTAAAGCCGGTTATGGCGGTGCCGCGCCGCCAAAAGGGGAAACNNGGCTTTAACGTCCATTTCCATACGCTGGCGAGCGCCTCCATGACCGCGTTCTTTAGCTAAAAATCGCTGATTTGAAGCCGATTTGCACAATCGGCTTCCCGTTTCGCTCAACTTAGTATAAAAAAGCAGGCTTCTGAGGAATTCACTTAAACTTGCACAGCTGGAGCACCCCTTGAATACATTCTCGGTTTCTCGTCTGACGCTGGCACTGGCTTTTGGCGTGACATTGACCGCCTGTAGCTCAACGCCACCGGATCAACAGCCTTCAACTCAAACTGCACCGGGTACGGCTTCGCGTCCGATCCTGTCTGCGGGTGAAGCGAAAAACTTCGTTGCGGCGAATTATTTTGCCTCTCTGACCCCGAATGCAGAAGCGTGGAAGCCTTTCGCTATTCGCGTTCCGGCACAGGCAAACTTCGTGGTAGGCCCGGCGGGTACGCCTGGGGTAACGCATACCACGATTCAGGCAGCGGTTGACGCGGCAATCAACAAGCACTCCAGCGATCGCCAGTTTATCGCCGTGATGCCAGGCGAATACGAAGGGACGGTCTATGTGCCTGCGGCTTCCGGCAGCGTGACCATTTACGGCACCGGTGAAAAAGCGGTTGATGTCAAAATTGGCCTCGCGATTGATTCCGAAATGGACGGAACCACCTGGCGTAAGTTGGTGAATCCATCGGGCAAATACATGCCGGGCAAACCGGCCTGGTATATGTTTGATAACTGCCAGAGCAAACGCACTGCTACCGTTGGCGTCATGTGCTCTGCGGTATTCTGGTCCCAGAACAATGGCCTGCAGTTGCAGAACCTGACCATCCAGAATACCCTCGGTGACAGCGTTGATGCGGGCAACCATCAGGCCGTCGCTTTCCGTAGCGATGGTGACAAAGTACAACTGAACAACGTCAACATCCTGGGCCGTCAGAACACCTTCTTTGTGACCAACAGCGGTGTGGAAAACGCCCTGCGCAGCGATCGCCAGACCCGTACTCAGGTGACGAACAGCTACCTCGAAGGCGATGTTGATATCGTTGCAGGTCGCGGTGCAGTAGTCTTCGACAACACCGAATTCCGTGTCGTCAATTCTCGCACTCAGCAGGAAGCCTACGTTTTCGCACCGGCAACCCTGTCTAACATTTATTACGGCTTCCTTGCCACCAACAGCCGCTTTACCGCAGCGGGTGACGGTGTCGCGCAACTGGGTCGCTCGCTGGATCTGGATGCCAACACCAACGGCCAGGTGGTGATTCGTGATAGCGTGATCAACGAAGGCTTCAATGTGGCAAAACCCTGGGGCAATGCCGCCACGTCGGGTCGCGCCTTTGCGGGCAACACCGGTGCAGTGGATGACAAAGGCAACGTGCAGCGCCAGTTGAATGACAGCCAGTTTAACCGCGCATGGGAATACAATAACCGTGGCGTGGGTAGCCAGGTTGTTGCTGAACCGAAGAAGTAATCACGCCAGCCAATAAAAAACCTCGCCGCGGCGAGGTTTTTTTATGCCAGAAGATTACCCGGCGTTGACTACCACCCACATAGGCCCCTGGCCGACGGCATAGCGGGCTTTCTCGGTCAGCAGCCCCTGCGCGCCTGCAATTTCATACAGCGCGATGTGGTGCGACTTCTGCCCGGCGGCAATCAGGAACTTACCGCTGTGATCGATGTTGAAACCACGCGGCTGCGTTTCGGTCGGCTGATAACCCTCTATCGCCAGCACGCTGCCATCTTCAGAAACGCTGAAGACGGTAATCAAACTGGCCGTGCGGTCACAGGCGTAGAGATGCCGACCGTCCGGGGTAATATGAATATCCGCAGCCCAGCGGGTCTCCGTGAAATCCGCGGGCATCATGTCCAGCGTCTGAACGCACTCGATGTTGCCATGCGCATTGTTAAGCTGCCAGACATCAACCGAGCTGTTCAGCTCATTGACGCAGTAGGCAAAACGCTGATTCGGATGGAAGGCGATATGGCGTGGGCCAGCGCCTTCAACGGTCGTCACTTCTGCAGGCTCTTGAGGCAGCAGTTGACCCTCTTCGCTCAGGGTGAACAGGCAGATACGATCCTGTTTCAGTGCCGGCACCCACAGGGTGCGGTTATCCGGGGAGATGTTAGCGGAGTGGCAACCTTCCAGCCCTTCCACAACCGCCAGGGTTTCGCCTGGGATACCGTCGTTCAGGCTGGTGACGCTAACGCAACCCGCATTGTAAGAGCCGCTGAACAGGAAGCGACCGCTGCGATCGGTTGAGATGTGGGTGGGACTGCCCGGCAAAGCCGCTTCTGCGGTGAAGGTCAGCGCGCCATCATCAGGTGAAATACGGTAAGCGATAACGCGGAATTCCGGGCGCACGCCCACATAGAGGTAACGCTTATCAGGGCTAATGACCATCGGCTGTACCTGGCCTGGGACATCCACCACCTGCACCAGCGTCAGGGTACCTTCCGGATTTAAACGCCAGACGTGGATCTGCTGACTTTCTGGACTGGCGGTATAAACGGTTTGCTTCATGAATACTCCTTTCCTCAATACTGCGTTAATTAACCAGGATAGCCTTTTTTCGTCGTCAATGCCGAATTTCGCCTGGAGATTTTGCCCGGAGGTCGACTCGGTGTACCATCCCAAAGAGTTAAAATTCATCATTGACCACGGAAAACCCCATGACCTCGCGAGTGATTGCACTGGATTTAGACGGTACCTTACTGACCCCCAAAAAAACGCTTCTCCCCTCTTCGCTGGAAGCGCTCGCCCGCGCCAAAGCCGCCGGGCACCAGTTAATTATTGTCACCGGACGGCATCACGTTGCCATCCATCCTTTTTATCAGGCGCTGGCCCTCGATACACCTGCAATTTGCTGTAATGGCACTTATTTGTATGATTATCAGGCAAAAAAAGTGTTAACTGCCGATCCGCTGCCCGTTTCGCAGGCCCTGCAGTTGATTGAAATGCTGGATACCCATGACGTTCACGGCCTGATGTATGTCGACAATGCCATGCTGTACGAAAAACCGACCGGCCATGTCCTTCGTACCAGTAACTGGGCGCAAACGCTGCCGCCCGAACAACGTCCGGTCTTCACGCAGGTCGATTCTCTGCGTGCGGCGGCAAGCGAAGTCGAGGCTATCTGGAAGTTTGCCCTGACGGATGAAGACACGGAGAAACTGAAACGTTTTGCGCACAGCGTTGAACAGACGCTGGGGCTGGAGTGCGAGTGGTCCTGGCATGACCAGGTGGATATTGCGCGCAGCGGTAACAGCAAAGGCAAACGTCTCACCGAGTGGGTCACGGCGCAGGGCCTCTCAATGCAGGACGTTGTCGCCTTTGGTGATAACTACAACGACATCAGCATGCTGGAAGCGGCAGGTGTAGGGGTCGCGATGGGTAATGCCGATGACGCGGTGAAAGCCCGCGCCAACGTCGTGATTGGCGATAACACCACGGACAGCATCGCCAGCTTTATCTACAGCCACCTGCTGTGAATCAGGCGGTGATCGAGACGCTTTTGATTTGTGCGTAAAGCCACTGGCCGGGTTTGATGGCAAGTTCATCCCTGGCCCAGGGGCTGATCCGCACCCACAGGGTACGGCCTGCGACATCCAGTTGCACTTCGACCTGCCCGTCAACGTCAAAGATCGCGACCACTTTCGCGCGCAAGATATTACGAATGCTGGTATTGACGGGGGCTGGAGCACCAGCGATACATCCGTTGCCTGAATCCGAATTCGCACCGCGGCCTGTCGTTTTTTATTCGATACCTGGTTAGTGGAAAGATGAATACAGTGTTCTGAGTACAAGGTATTTTTGTCGGCGGGGTTAAAGCGGATCAGGTGAATGAGATTTTAATTCAGGCTGAAAAAAATGACAGTATTTCTACCTGAGTAAAAGATTACTTAGTTTTTTATCAAAAAATGGATGGGCTGGGTTTTGATTATTTTGTGATTTGAAGGCAAGTAATCTTAACAACTCTCATATCTATGATATAGAAAAGATATTTATAATGATTCATATGTAAAACCCTCAATTATAGAGGGTTTTATTGTAGAGTATTATATCCAGGAGATAACATTTATCCCCCTCTTAGATCAAGAACATTTCCTTCACTATCAAGAATGAATGTGTAGTAATAATTTCTTTCATTCAGGGTGTAACTTGTCCCATATACAATACCTTTCTCTAAACTTACTGTAAAACAACTATTTGGATATGAAAGATGAACCCCATCACCAACCAGTAATTCTTTATAATTACTTCCATTAGTAGAGAGAACATAACGGCTAAGTATATAATTTTTATTTACGGTGAAACAGACTCGTCCATTATCGATATATATTGATTGTCGCGCCCCTGTTTCCGCCCCTTCTCGACCTTTTCCTGGACATCCAGTTAGCAACATAACTATTGGAAGAACAAAAAAATATTTCTTCATCCCGGAAATCTCCCTAATACTTTCTCATATCTGGATAACAAACATCTTTTAGGTTCTGATGGATCATACCCCCTCAAGGTATAAAGATTACTGTGACCATAAAAACCATAATTTTTTAACAACCAATAATCGCTTACAATTGATGCTTGTTGTTCAAGACTATAACTAAGAATATTATACTTATCTAAACTATATGTATAATCGGCTGCCCAAGACATAATCCCTCTTGTTCTTACCCACATTCCTTTCTGATGTTGCCATACATGCATCATTTCATGTAGGAATAAATGCTGTGCGTCGGGTGTTCTTTGTTTAGTAGGTTTAGAGAAATCATTTTCATACTTTTCATATCTGAACCACATTTCACCATTAGGACTCATAGCTTGTTGTGAATTCTGTATATTGAATGGTAAATAGCTCTCAAGGTGCACCCATATTTTATTGTAATAGAGACTATAACCAAACAATGACTTGGCAAGATTGATCTCCCCAAGCCTCAACAGTCTAAGCCCGCCTTCTTTTGTTTTAGGCCATTTAATACCATCCATATGATCATCTCCCTCCCTTTTTTATTTGTATGATTATTATACTAACTGGTGCATTCAATGAGAAATAAATTTTCATCAAAAAATTCTTAAAAACAAAAAGGCCGCTCTCGCGACCTCATATCAGTACAGGCAGTTATTAAGAACGATCAAGTACCCTTTACGCTGGCTGGCACATGCTGCCCCGATCCTGTACCCAGTCGTAATCAAGATCTGCTACATGTACATTCAGCCCCGAATCCACCCAGTTTATCTGCAACCGTAGTCCTAGAGTATCTTTATACGACAAACTGGATTTAACATTGTACTGGTACTTTATCCGAGCTTCTTCTTCAAATGATTTTAGGTGTGTTGTTATTTGCTTTTGAATTTCTTTTAGACAAGTAACTTCAATATCAATAACAAATGGCTTTATCGGGAATAAAATTCCTTTTATTGAAATGATCAGTAGATGGCAATCAAGAAAGAATGCGTTGTACAGTTCAGTGAAAGATTAAAATCAATTGTCCCCTCCGGGTGCAGTGATTGGCGATAACACCACGGACAGCATCGCCAGCTTTATCTACAGCCGGCTGCTGTGAATCAGGCAGTGATCGAGACGCTTTTGATTTGTGCGTAAAGCCACTGGCCGGGTTTGATGGCAAGTTCATCCCTGGCCCAGGGGCTGATCCGCACCCACAGGGTACGGCCTGCGACATCCAGTTGCACTTCGACCTGCCCGTCAACGTCAAAGATCGCGACCACTTTCGCGCGCAAGATATTACGAATGCTGGTATTGACGGGGGGCTGGAGCACCAGCGATACATCCGTTGCCTGAATCCGAATTCGCACCGCGGCCTGTAAGGGGCGATCGAGTTTATTGACCCACACATGCTGATCGCCCAGCGCCAGCGCGGTCATGGCGTAATGCGGATGGTGTTCAAGAACGCTCGCTTTCAGCACGCTGCTCTGTTGGTCCTGAGGCAGCCAGGGGTTCATTATCCGACTTCCCCAGACATCTTCCAGGTTGCCAAACGCTTTCACCTCCCCCGCCTCAAGCACCATGACTTTATCAGCCAGATGCAGTATTTCATCCAGCGAGTGGCTGACATAGAGCATGGGAATATTGATCTCTTTTGCCAGCCGCTGAAGGTAGGGAAGCAGTTCACGTTTACGCGGGATATCCAGTGAAGCGAGCGGCTCGTCCAGTAGCAGCAGTTCGGGGGCGGTTAACAGCGCCCGACCAATGGCGACACGCTGTTTCTCCCCGCCGGAAAGCCCACCGGGTAAGCGATCCAGCAAGTGTTCAATGCCCAGCAACGCAACCAGCTTATCAAACTGCCCGACCATGGATTTCGCCATGCCATAGCGTAAGTTACCCTGCACTTTGTAATGCGGGAACAGACGCGCACCCTGGAAAACATAACCGACGCGACGCTTCTCCGGCGGCAGACAGATCTTCTTCTGCGCATCAAAAAGCACACGCTGATTAAGCATGATCTGCCCCTCTTGCGGGCGCGTAAGCCCACTGATGGCATTAATGAGTGAGGTTTTGCCCGCGCCCGATACGCCAAAAATTGCCGTAATCCCATCGGCAGGCAGGGATTCATTCAGCCGCAGTGTATGCGTTCCCAGCGTTTGGGTAATATTGAGTTCCAGCATCCTTGTTATCTCCCAATCCGTTCGCGGCTCAGGCGCGCCAGCCACTCTGAAATCAGCAGCGAGACCAGGGCCAGCACAATGGAAATCATACACAGTCGGGCCGCGGCCCCCTCACCGCCAGGCGTCTGAATCAGGGTGTACATCGCCGACGGGATGGTACGCGTCTCACCGGGAATATTGGAGACGAAGGTGATGGTTGCGCCAAATTCCCCTAACGAACGGGCAAAGGCCAGCACGGTGCCGACGATAATGCCCGGCAGGGTTAATGGCAGCGTGATGGTCATAAAAACGCGCCAGCGACCAGCACCTAAGGTTCGGGCCGCTTGCTCCAGTTTAGTGTCCACCCCTTCAAGGGCCAGGCGGATGGCACGCACCATCAGCGGGAATGACATCACCGCCGCCGCCAGAACGGCGCCGCGCCAGCTGAAGGCCAGCGTGATGCCAAACCAGTCAAACAGTTTTTCACCAATAAATCCCCGTCTTCCCATGGCAATCAGCAGCAGATACCCCACCACAACCGGGGGGAGGACCAGGGGAAGATGCAGGAAACTGTCGAGGAGTGCTTTGCCCGGGAAGGTGCAACGCACCAGCAGCCACGCAAAAAAGATCCCAAAGGGCAAACTAAAAAGCACCGCAAGGGATGAGACTTTCAGGCTCAGCAATACCGCCTGCCATTCGGGATCCGTTAACATCATTAGTGCGTCGTAAATCCATAACGTTTAAACACGGCGGAAGCTTCCGGGCCTTTCAGGTAGTCATAAAACGCGCTGACTGTCGCATTTTTGTGACCTTCGGTGATAGCCATCGGATATTCCACTTTCTTGTGAGCGTCTTCCGGGAAGGTCCCGACCACTTTCACCCCTTTGCTGGCTACGGCATCAGAACCGTAAACGATACCCAGAGGGGCTTCGCTACGCTCAACCAGTGCCAGCGCCCCACGGACATCTTCTGCGGGTGCCAGGCTCGGAGAGACGGTCTCCCACGCGCCCAGTTTTTGCAGGGCTTCTTTGGCATAAATCCCTGCCGGAACGTGTTCCGGATCGCCCACCGCCAGACGACCGCCTTTGAGCAAGTTTTTCCAGTCGGTTTTGGCGTCAATGGTGATAGTGCTTTGGGCGCTCTCTTTCGGTGCGACCACCACCAGGCTGTTGCCCAGCAGGGTTTCACGGGTTGCGGTGTCGACGTTTTTCTTCTCTACCGCATAATCCATCCATTTCTGGTCCGCAGAAATAAAGAGATCCGCCGGCGCCCCCGCTTCAATTTGCCGTGCCAGAGTAGAAGAAGAGGCAAAGGAGGAGACCACGTCGACGTTTTTCTCTTTTTTATAGGCTGCTGCAATATCCTGCATCGCGTTGGTCAGCGAGGCTGCCGCAAAAACGGTGATCTTGCCTTCTTCAGCCAGCGCATGTCCGGCTACGGAAAGCGTTAATGTCGCCCCTGCAAAAAGGCGTAACCATGTACCTGCCATTGTTAACTCCTGTGATTGTCGTTATATACATCGCAATATAACGATAATACCAGATATTCCCTGGGGTGAGATCATACCTCTGAAGCATTACAGGAATTTATGAGATATCGGCAGGCTTGAGCGGAACTTCATAGCAAAACGCCCGCAGAAGCGGGCGTTTATGGAAAATCAGCGGCGTTGCGCGGGGCGATCCCGGTGTCCGACATTGGAAAACAGGTTGAAAACTTCACCCAGGCCATAAATCAACCCCAGGATGATGGCCATCACCACCGGAACCATGACGACAGCGACAACCAGACTCTTCAATAACGCTAACATGGTCAACTCCTGATAATGTGAACGTGCCATTCTACCTTGATAACGTTGAAAATCATGTTCCTTTTGTGCGACGGTCATTGCGCTGCTAAGGAATTACGCCAAAAATAGAGGTTTTAGGTCAGGACGCTACCTTATGCAGGCAGAAATTCTTCTTACCCTCAAACTCCAGCAACGGTTGTTTGCCGACCCACGACGCATCGCCCTGCTCAAACAAATAGAACAAACTGGCTCAATTAGCCAGGGGGCAAAAAACGCAGGCATTAGTTATAAAAGCGCCTGGGATGCAATTAATGAAATGAATCAGCTAAGTGAGCATACGCTGGTTGATCGCGCTACCGGCGGCAAAGGGGGCGGCGGTGCGGTGGTCACCCGCTACGGACACCGTCTGATTGAGCTTTACGATCTGCTGGGGCAAATCCAGCAAAAAGCATTTGATGTATTGAGCGATGACGATGCCCTGCCGTTAAACAGCCTTTTGGCCGCGATTTCCCGCTTTTCTTTGCAAACCAGCGCCCGCAATCAGTGGTTTGGCACCATTACGGCGCTGGACCACCAGCAGGTTCAACAGCATGTGGATGTGCTGCTGGCGGACGGGGAAACCTCGGTGAAGGTGGCGATCACCAGTCAAAGCGTCGAACGCCTGAGTCTGGAGCAAGGAAAAGAGGTGCTGGTGCTGCTTAAAGCGCCGTGGGTTGGCATCACGCTGGATAACACGCTGGCAAAGAGAGCTGATAACCAGTTCCATGGACGAATCAGCCATATTGAGCGCGGCGAAACCCAGTGTGAGGTGCTGATGACCCTGCCCGACGGGCAGCAACTCTGCGCCACGGTGCCGGTTGCAGAGACGCAAGATTTCACAGAAGGGGCCGACGTTACCGCATATTTCAATGCCGATAAGGTTATTCTCGCCACGTTGTGCTGAGTCGATTGACAAGCGTGGCATGAGGACGTATCCCTGTGGTTATCGCTGCAAAAAATGGGATACATCATGTCATCATTGCAAATTTCGCAAGGCACGTTTCGTCTTAGCGACACCCGTACACTTACTATTGACCATTTAACGCTTCATGCTGGTGAGAGCTGGGCCTTTGTTGGCGCTAATGGCAGCGGCAAGTCGGCGCTGGCCAGAGCCCTGGCTGGTGAACTTACGCTGCTAAAAGGCGACCGTCAGTGCACATTTAGCCGTGTCACGCGTCTCTCCTTTGAGCAACTACAGCAACTGGTGAGCGAGGAGTGGCAACGCAACAACACCGACCTGCTAAGCCCCGGTGAGGATGATACCGGGCGCACCACCGCTGACATTATTCAGGACGAGGTCAAAGAGAGCGATCGGTGCCAGCAACTGGCGGCGCGTTTTGGGATAACTCACCTGCTCTCCCGCCGGTTCAAGTATCTCTCGACCGGTGAAACCCGCAAGACGCTGCTCTGCCAGGCCCTGATGTCGCAACCGGATCTGCTGATTCTTGATGAACCCTTCGACGGGCTGGACGTCCACTCGCGCGAACAGCTGGCTGAGTTACTCGCGGAGTTAAATGCTGACGGCTATACCCTGGTGCTGGTGCTAAACCGCTTCGATGAGATCCCGCGTTTTGTGCAGCACGCAGGGGTGCTGGTCGACTGCGCCCTGACGGAGACCGGGGAAAAGGCCGCCCTGCTGGAGCAGGCGCTGATCGCCCAACTGGCGCACAGTGAAAAACTGTCGGGTATGCGTCTTCCGGAGCCTGATGCACCGCCAGCCCGGGAGTTGCTTCACCAGGGTGAGCCGCTGATTGTTCTTAAAGATGGCCTCGTCTCTTACAACGATCGACCGATCATTCAGCATCTCGACTGGACAGTGAAGGCGGGAGAACACTGGCAGATCAGTGGCCCTAACGGCGCAGGAAAATCGACGCTGTTAAGTTTAGTGACTGGCGATCATCCGCAGGGTTACAGCAACGATTTGACCTTGTTTGGCCGGCGTCGCGGCAGCGGTGAAACCATCTGGGATATCAAAAAACATATCGGTTATGTGAGCAGCAGCCTGCATCTGGATTATCGCGTCAGCACCACCGTGCGTAATGTGATTTTGTCGGGCTATTTTGATTCGATTGGTATTTACCAGGCCATATCGGACAAGCAGCGCAAACTGGCGCAACAATGGCTGGATATACTGGGTTTCAGCGCGCAAACGGCCGACGCGCCTTTCCATAGCCTTTCATGGGGGCAGCAGCGATTGGCACTGATTGTCCGGGCGCTGGTTAAGCATCCAACATTGCTGATTCTGGATGAACCCTTGCAGGGGCTGGACCCGCTTAATCGTCAGCTCATCCGCCGCTTTGTCGATGTGCTGATTGGTGAAGGCGAGACGCAGTTGCTCTTTGTCTCCCATCATGCCAGCGATGCACCTGACTGCATTACTCACCGCCTGCAGTTTGTGCCGAACGGAGAGGGCTGGCGCTATCAGCTTGATTAAGTTTCACGGGCGGGGACAATCGTTCCCGCTTTCTGGTGGTATCATTTTCAGACTTTATGCATCACCATACAATCATGCGCATGATTTATAATATATTTTTTTCGGGAATCTATGGCCTGATTTCTTAGTGTAAGCGATTCCACAAACTTATCACATATCACAGTTTTGACATCTCTGTTATGCTACTGTTAGTTGATAACATACGCCTAATGGAGTGAAAAATGAAAGTTCTTGTTACCGGTGGTAGCGGTTACATTGGAAGCCACACCTGCGTACAATTGCTGCAAAATGGCCATGACGTTGTCATTCTCGATAACCTCTGTAACAGTAAGCGCAGCGTCGTACCGGTGCTTGAGCGGCTGGGTGGCAAGTCCGCACTCTTCGTCGAAGGGGACATCCGCGACGAGGCGCTGCTGGCGGAAATTCTGCACGATCACGCCATCGAAGCCGTTATCCATTTTGCCGGCTTGAAGGCCGTGGGTGAATCCGTTGCTAAGCCGCTGGAATATTACGATAACAACGTGAACGGCACCCTGCGGCTGGTAAACGCCATGCGCGCGGCAAACGTGAAGAACTTCATTTTCAGCTCCTCTGCCACCGTCTATGGTGATCAACCAAAAATCCCTTATCAGGAAAGTTTCCCGACCGGTACGCCGCAAAGCCCGTATGGCAAAAGCAAACTGATGGTGGAACAGATTCTCGCCGATCTGCAAAAAGCACAGCCTGAATGGAGCATTGCCTTACTGCGTTATTTCAACCCGGTAGGCGCTCATCCGTCAGGGGATATGGGCGAAGATCCACAAGGCATTCCCAATAACCTGATGCCCTATATTGCGCAGGTTGCCGTGGGGCGTCGCGATTCGCTGGCGATATTTGGCAATGATTACCCTACCCCGGACGGCACCGGCGTGCGCGATTACATCCACGTGATGGATCTGGCCGACGGCCATGTCGCCGCCATGGAAACGCTGGCAGGCAAAGCCGGTGTTCATACCTATAACCTCGGCGCAGGCGTTGGCAGCAGCGTACTGGACGTGGTTAACGCCTTCAGCAAAGCCTGCGGTAAACCGATCAGTTACCACTTTGCACCGCGCCGCGACGGTGACCTCCCGGCCTATTGGGCGGATGCCAGCAAAGCGGATAACGAACTGAACTGGCGTGTCACCCGCACGCTGGATGAAATGGCACAAGATACCTGGCGCTGGCAGTCTCGCCATCCACAAGGTTACGAAGATTAAGGAAGGATCATGACGCAATTCAACCCGGTTGATCACCCGCATCGCCGTTATAATCCGCTGACAGGACAATGGATCCTGGTCTCCCCCCATCGCGCCAAACGCCCATGGCAAGGCGCGCAGGAGACACCGTCAAAAGAGACGCTGCCCCAACACGATCCGGACTGTTTCTTGTGCCCTGGGAACACCCGCGTCACCGGCGATAAAAACCCGGATTACCCCAGCACCTATGTGTTCACCAACGATTTCGCCGCCCTGATGACCGACACGCCGGATGCGCCGGAGAGCGACGATCCGTTGATGCGCAGCCAGGGCGCGCGAGGGACCAGCCGCGTCATCTGCTTCTCACCGGATCACAGCAAAACACTGCCAGAACTGAGCCTCAGCGCGCTGGAAGATGTGGTGAAAACCTGGCAGGAACAGACGCAGGAGCTGGGTCAACGTTATCCGTGGATTCAGGTCTTCGAGAATAAAGGCGCGGCCATGGGCTGCTCTAACCCACATCCACATGGGCAAATCTGGGCCAACAGCTTCCTGCCTAATGAAGCCGAGCGCGAAGACAGACTGCAAAGAGAATACTTCACTCAGTACGGCTCACCGATGCTGGTGGATTACGCCGCTCGTGAAGGCAAAGACGGCAGCCGTACGGTAGTTGAAACCGAACACTGGATTGCGGTCGTGCCTTATTGGGCAGCCTGGCCATTTGAAACGCTGCTGCTGCCAAAGGCGCACATTCAGCGGATCACTGATTTAACCGCCGCGCAGCGCAGCGATCTGGCGCTGGCACTGAAGCAACTCACCAGCCGTTACGATAATTTGTTCCAGTGCTCCTTCCCCTACTCTATGGGCTGGCACGGCGCCCCCTTTGTTGAACAAGACAATACCCACTGGCAGCTGCATGCGCACTTCTATCCGCCGCTGCTGCGCTCCGCCACCGTACGTAAATTTATGGTCGGTTATGAAATGCTCGCGGAAACGCAGCGCGACCTGACTGCTGAACAAGCTGCCGAACGCCTGCGTGCGGTCAGTGATGTCCATTTTCGCGAATCTGGAGTTTAAAAATGAGTCTGAAAGAAAAAACGCTTGCTCTGTTTGCTGAAAAATTCGGCTACCCTGCCACTCACACTATCCAGGCGCCGGGGCGCGTCAACCTGATTGGTGAACACACCGATTACAACGACGGCTTCGTGCTGCCTTGCGCCATTGATTACCAGACGGTGATCAGTTGTACGCCGCGCCCGGATAACATCGTGCGTGTGATTGCCGCAGATTATGACAACCAGCAGGATGAGTTTTCGCTGGATGCGCCGATCGTCGCTCACGACAGCCAGCAGTGGTCCAACTATGTGCGTGGGGTGGTGAAACACCTGCAACAGCGCAACAATAACTTCCACGGCGCGGATCTGGTGATCAGCGGCAACGTTCCACAGGGCGCGGGGCTAAGCTCATCCGCTTCGCTGGAAGTGGCGGTCGGTACCGTTTTCCAGCAGCTCTATCACCTGCCGCTGGACGGCGCGCAAATCGCGCTTAATGGTCAGGAAGCGGAGAACCAGTTTGTCGGCTGCAACTGCGGCATTATGGATCAGCTGATTTCTGCGCTGGGTAAAAAAGATCATGCGCTGCTGATTGACTGTCGTTCTCTCGGGACGAAGGCCGTTTCCCTGCCGGAGGGCGTCGCTATTATCATCATTAACAGTAATTTCAAACGCACGTTGGTGGGTAGCGAATACAACACCCGCCGCGAGCAGTGTGAAACCGGTGCCCGCTTCTTCCAGCAAAAAGCCCTGCGTGACGTGAATATCGACCAGTTTAATGCCGTCGCCCATGAGCTTGATCCGGTGGTGGCAAAACGCGTTCGCCATGTGTTGACCGAAAACGCCCGCACCGTTGAAGCGGCTTCCGCACTGGAAAAAGGCGATTTGAAACGCATGGGTGAGCTGATGGCTGAATCACATGCCTCTATGCGTGACGACTTCGAAATCACCGTTCCACAAATTGATACGTTGGTTGAGATTGTTAAAGCGGCCATTGGCGATAAGGGCGGCGTGCGTATGACCGGCGGTGGCTTCGGCGGCTGCATCGTCTCCTTGGTACCGGAATCGCTGGTCTCCACCGTCCAGCAGGCCGTGGAAGCGCAATACGAGGCGAAAACCGGTATCAAAGAAACCTTCTATGTCTGTAAACCATCACAGGGAGCAGGACAGTGCTAAATGAAACGACAGGGGCCGCACCAGACGGCCTGCCCTTTCGTGTGATCACGCTGCGCAACAGCGCAGGTATGGTCGTCACCGTTATGGACTGGGGCGCAACCTTATTATCCGCGCGCGTGCCGATGAAAGACGGCAGCGTCCGCGAGGCCCTGCTGGGCTGTGCAACGCCTGAACACTACATCGAGCAAACCGCTTTTCTGGGGGCCTCGGTGGGCCGCTATGCTAACCGCATCGCAAAGAGCCAGTTCACCCTGGGGGATGAAACCTATTTCCTCACCCCAAGCCAGGGAGAGAATCAGTTACACGGTGGGCCGGAAGGATTCGATAAGCGCCGTTGGAAAATTGAACGCCAGAACGACAGCGAAGCGCTGTTGTCAGTAAGTTCTCCCGATGGCGATCAGGGCTTTCCGGGTAATCTGAGCGCCAGCGTATTGTATCGATTGGATGACGACAATCGTCTTACCATTGAATACCGTGCCACAACGGACAAAGCCTGTCCGGTAAACCTCACCAACCACGCCTATTTCAACCTCGACGGCGAACAGGGTGATGTGCGTAACCACACGCTGCAGCTACTGGCGGATGAGTATTTACCCGTAGACGAGATGGGCATCCCGGTTGACTCATTGAAGAAGGTAGCGTTGACCAGCTTCGATTTCCGTCAGCCGAAAACGATCGCGCTTGAGTTTCTCAGCGATGACGATCAGCGGGCGGTGAAAGGCTACGATCACGCGTTTTTACTGCAGGCCAGAGGCGATTTCACCACACCAGCAGCACAGTTATGGTCTGCCGATAAGCAGTTGCAGATGGCGGTTTATACCACTGCGCCTGCGTTGCAGTTCTATTCCGGGAACTATCTGGAAGGGACACCGGCACGGGGTAATAACGTCTACAGCGCCTGGCAGGGTCTGGCGCTTGAAAGCGAATTCTTACCCGACAGTCCCAATCGTCCTGACTTCCCACAACCAGACTGCGTACTTCAGCCCGGCGACCAGTATGTCAGCCTGACGGCGTACCACTTCATCCCTGCATGATGCAAAACCCTCCGCTCGGAGGGTTTTTTTTGCCCATAGTGCTGAAATATCCGCCAGTTATCGACAAAATGGCAACCGCCGATTCACAAGCAGCTTACACTGCGCGACTATTTTCGCTATGGTTAAGGGTAATCGTTGCTGCGGCTTATCCTGCGGCAATATAATGAGAATTGTTATCATTCAATCAGGCTTATGAGGAGTAAGTGTATGGCTGTAACTAAGCTGGTTCTGGTTCGTCACGGCGAAAGTCAGTGGAACAATGAAAACCGCTTCACCGGTTGGTACGACGTTGATCTGTCAGAAAAAGGCGTTGGCGAAGCAAAAGCAGCAGGTAAGCTGTTGAAAGATGAAGGCTTCAGCTTCGATTTTGCTTATACCTCGGTGCTGAAACGTGCTATCCACACTCTGTGGAACGTTCTGGACGAACTGGATCAGGCCTGGCTACCGGTTGAGAAATCCTGGAAGCTGAACGAACGTCACTACGGCGCGCTGCAGGGTCTGAACAAAGCGGAAACCGCTGAGAAGTACGGCGACGAGCAGGTTAAACAGTGGCGTCGCGGCTTCGCAGTGACCCCGCCGGAGCTGACGAAAGATGATGAGCGTTACCCGGGCCACGACCCGCGTTATGCAAAACTGACCGACAAAGAGCTGCCGCAGACGGAAAGCCTGGCGCTGACCATTGAGCGCGTTGTGCCTTACTGGAATGAAACCATTCTGCCACGTCTGAAAAGCGGCGAGCGTGTCATCATCGCAGCTCACGGTAACTCCCTGCGTGCGCTGGTGAAGTACCTGGACAACATGGGCGAAGACGAAATTCTTGAGCTGAACATCCCGACGGGCGTACCGCTGGTGTATGAGTTCGATGAAAACTTCAAGCCGATCAAACATTACTACCTGGGCAATGCTGACGAAATCGCAGCAAAAGCGGCGGCTGTCGCTAACCAGGGTAAAGCGAAGTAATTTTTCGTTTTGCATAAAAAAGCGTGGAGAAATCCACGCTTTTTTCTTTTCTGGCCCCACAAAGAGACAGGCCAAAGGATGAAGAGTATTTATTGGCGACGGGCTTTTACTGCCTCTGCCAGCTGACGCAACACGATTTCGGTGTCTTCCCAGCCGATACAGGCATCGGTCACGCTTTTGCCGTAAACCAGCGGTTCACTGCTTTCCAGATTCTGATTGCCTTCCACCAGATGGCTCTCAATCATCACGCCCATAATGGCGTTTTCACCACCGGCAATCTGACCACAAACATCCGTGCCCACGTCCATCTGCTTTTTGAACTGCTTGCTGGAGTTTGCGTGGCTGAAATCAATCATCACCTGCGCTTTCAGACCTGCCTTTTCCAGCCCTTGCTTAACGTCTTTAACGTGGGCAGCGCTGTAGTTAGGCTCTTTTCCGCCACGCAAAATAATATGGCAGTCGCCGTTACCCGCCGTATTCACAATCGCGGAGTGGCCCCACTTAGTGACGGAGAGGAAGCAATGCGGCGCGCTGGCAGCATTAATGGCATCGATGGCGACTTTGATGGTGCCATCCGTCCCGTTTTTGAAACCCACCGGGCATGAGAGGCCGGAAGCCAGCTCACGATGCACCTGAGATTCAGTGGTGCGGGCACCAATGGCTCCCCAGCTCATTAAATCCGCCAGGTATTGCGGCGTGATCATATCGAGAAACTCACCGGCTGCGGGCAGGCCGCTGTCGTTGATTTCGAGCAGCAGCTTACGGGCAATGCGCAGGCCGTCGTTGATCTGGAAGCTGTTATCCATGTGCGGATCGTTAATTAACCCTTTCCAGCCAACGGTGGTACGTGGTTTTTCGAAGTACACACGCATTACCACTTCCAGTTCCCCTTTCAGCTCCTCACGCAGCGTCAGCAGACGCGCTGCGTACTCTTTAGCCGCCGCAGGATCGTGAATGGAGCAAGGACCAATCACCACCAGCAGGCGGTCATCGCTACCGCGCAAAATGCTGTGGATGGCAGCACGGGCATGGGAAACCGTATTGGCTGCGTTTTCAGTGGCAGGGAATTTCTCAAGGAGTGCGACAGGCGGTAATAACTCGTTGATCTCTTTAATACGTAAGTCATCGTTCTGATAAGTCATGTTCGTTCCAGCTTTGCCAACTATTTTTAATGAATGCAATCCATCCAATCTATCTTGTCGGTCAAGGAGTGTAAACGCGATTTTACACTACGGGCAGAAAATTCCTGGAATTATGCAAAAAATCGCCGGAAAGTAGCGTTCAGTGATTCCAGGACTACACTTTTTAAGTGTAAATACTTTGTTTTTATTTTATTGCGATATTCCATGCTGCATTTTATTGCATGCCAGGAATTTTTAACCACTGAGCGTGATAACTCGTTCGCGCACGTTAAACCGATCAACCGATCGGCAGATGACGACCAGAACAGGAGCATCATGATGAAAATGAATAAATTAGCGGCACTTTTACTGACGACTACCCTTACCATGGCGAGTGGCGCAGCGCTGGCAGCAGACTCAACCTCGCAAACCAATAACGGTCAGGCCAACGCCGCAGCAGATGCGGGCCAGGTTGCCCCGGATGCGAAAGAGAATCTTGCACCAAACACTGGCGGTACGCAGAGCGGTACCATGCTCCATCAGAACAATGATGGCAAACATGGAATGAGTGATGACAGTCTGAGCAAAGACGAAATTCACAAAAACTCTCAGTGTAAAGACGGTAAATGCCCGGACATTAATGAAAAAGTCCAGACCGGTGACGGCATCAATAATGATGCGAAGACCAAAACCGATGGTACTACTCAGTAAGTGAGAGATCGGTAGTCAAGAGGAGAGCTTCGGCTCTCCTTAATTTTTTCTGTAGGATATGAAAAGATCTGCAATGATGTAAGTCGCTGATATCGTTTTGACAAAGGACGCTTAACATGGCGCATTCTCATTCTTCCCTCCCTGATGATGCCAACGCTCGCCGGCTACTGCTCGCCTTCAGCGTCACGGCGCTGTTTATGCTGGTTGAAGTGGTGGGCGGGTTTCTCTCCGGATCGCTGGCTCTGCTGGCCGACGCGGGGCATATGCTCACCGATGCAGCCGCCCTCTTCTTTGCGCTATTGGCGGTGCATTTTGCCCGACGCCCACCCAGCACAAAGCGTACCTTTGGCTGGCTGCGCCTGACGACGCTGGCGGCCTTTGTTAATGCAATTGCGCTGGTAGCGATCACAATTTTTATTGTCTGGGAGGCATTCGTTCGCTTCACGCACCCGCAACCTGTGGCAGGTGCAACCATGATGACTATCGCGGTGGCGGGATTGGTGGCGAATATCCTGGCGTTTTGGTTGCTCCACCGGGGCAATGAGGAAAAGAACTTAAATGTCAGGGCCGCTGCGTTACATGTTCTTGGCGATCTACTGGGCTCAGTCGGGGCCATTATTGCGGCGCTTATCATTATGTTTACCGGCTGGACGCCTGCCGACCCGATACTCTCAGTGCTGGTTTCAATACTGGTGCTGCGCAGCGCATGGTCGCTGCTGCGTGAGAGTGTGAATGAGTTGCTGGAAGGGGCGCCGGTCTCAATGGACATCGAGGCAGTTAAACGCCATTTGCGCCGTTCAGTCCCTGCCGTACGAGATGTTCATCATGTTCATGTGTGGTTGGTGGGGGAAAAAATCGTGATGACCCTGCATGTGCATGTCATTCCCCCGCACGACCATGACGGCTTACTGCATCAAATCGAACATTTCTTGCAGCATCATTATCAGGTTGAGCATGCCACTGTCCAGATGGAATATCAGCCCTGTAGCGGGCCAGACTGCCATCTCAGCGAGACGCAGGCTGACCACGCACATTCACACCATCATTAATGAGAAAACGCCCTGGAGCCACGCTCACGGGCGCTCTTCATCCACATCCGGCTGCCGTTGAGTGCAATAAACGTCAACAGCATATATTCCAGTGACATCGCCCAAACGCCCTGCAGGGCAAATATCACCACGCTTATCACGTTGATGATGACCCAAAGCAGCCAGTTTTCCACATACTTGCGGGTCATCAGGATCATCGCCGCTATCGACAGCACCATCATGCAGGAATCCCAGAACGGGAAGGCGTCAGGTTGCAGCTCCGGCATGGCGACGTTAAGCCCAAGCGCTTGCATTATGTTCACCGCTACGCGCGTCAGCACCGCAAAAACCGGATCAATGAAGGCCGTCATCACGCCAATGGCCACGACGCAGGCAGCAAGCCATGCAATGGCTTTGGGTAAGGGGAGCCAGCGAATTTGCAACACGGCTTCATTGGCAGTGTTTTGACGTGACCATGCATACCAGCCATAGAGGTTAGCGGCAAAGAAGAACAGCTGCAGCAACAGGCTGGCGTAGAGCTGGATCTGAAAGAAGATAATGGCAAACAAGGTAACGTTAATTAAACCAAACGCATAGTTACTGATTTTCTCGAGGCTGGCGAGCCAGATACAGAGTAACCCCGCCAGCGTTCCTACCGCTTCAATCCATGAAAGATCGTAGCCACCGGCGCCGATCGGAATATGTACCAGAATGTTCTGCGTGCTAAAAAAATCCATCTTCTCCCCAGAGCGTATTCCTACGCGTTATAGAACGTTAAGGACGTAGTGTAGCCGCAAAATCTAACATACGGTTAAGCGGCAGTAACGCGCCTTCACGCAGTGCCGCGTCCACATGAATCTCATGCGCGGCTCCTCCGTTCTCAAGCCCCTCAGCAATCGCTTGTAAGCCGTTCATCGCCATCCACGGACAGTGCGCACAGCTGCGGCATGTGGCCCCCTCTCCTGCCGTTGGTGCTTCCAGCAGCTCTTTTTCCGGCACCGCCTGCTGCATCTTATAAAAGATTCCTCGATCGGTGGCGACGATAAGCTGCTTGTGCGGCAACGTTTTGGCGGCGTTGATCAGTTGGCTGGTCGACCCTACCGCGTCGGCAAGTTTCACCACGGAGAGGGGCGATTCAGGATGCACTAACACCGCCGCCTCAGGATAGAGGGCCTTCATCCGAGCCAGCGCCTGGGTTTTAAACTCATCGTGGACAATGCAGGCCCCCTGCCAGCACAACACATCGGCACCGGTCTGCTTTTGCACATAGCTTCCCAAATGCCTGTCCGGTGCCCAGATAATTTTCTCACCCAGGCTATCCAGATGTTCGATCAGTTCCACTGCAATGCTGGAGGTGACCACCCAGTCAGCGCGTGCCTTGACCGCAGCGGAGGTATTGGCGTACACCACCACCGTTCTGTCTGGATGGGCATCGCAAAAAGCACTGAATTCGTCAATCGGGCAGCCGAGGTCAAGAGAACATTCCGCATTCAGTGTCGGCATCAAAATGGTCTTTTCCGGGCTGAGGATTTT
>DFPL01000169.1 GCA_002377245.1 Enterobacteriaceae bacterium UBA3516 | reverse complement strand
TGCAGGTGCCATTTTGAGTAACCTGAACGCTCAGACACTTTCTCAAGAGAGAGTGGAGATTCCAGGTTATCTTCGATCCAGTCCAAAATGCTATGAATGGTGATAGCGTCAGTATTGCGTCTGGACATCGTCATACCTCGTTGTTTTACGGCAAGACTTTCTTGAGCAAATACTCAAGCGTTGCCACTTCGTCTGCCGATAAGTTTTTTGTTAGTTCCTGGTGCAGGTCTTGCCCTACTAATTGGTGACATTGCTCAATCAACGCCTTGCCCTCGGTGGTTAACTGCACAAGGATGCCGCGCTTATCGTGTGGATTCGGGTGACGTTCAATCCAGCCTTTACAGACGAGCCTGTCCAGCATGCGCGTCAAAGCGCCCAAATCGACCGATAACACTTTTTTTAATTCGACCGGCGTGATGCACACCTGGCAGCGGATAGAGCAAAGCACCTTAAATTGCGTTGCCGTGATATCGAACGGAGACAGGTAGTCATTCAGTAAACGGTCTTTTTTCTGGTTAACCATATGGATCAAGCGACCAAGTGGAATGATTTCGTTAAACAGATCACTTGTGCTTTTCACAATGGTTGCCCCGGCAAGTAGATTAGTCACGGCAGATATTATTGCTCAGGCAAGTATAAGTCAACTGAATGAATTAGCTTATGCCACGAATTGCTAAAGCAGCAAAAAGGGCGCGCTTTAAGCTCACTATGCGGCTGAATTTCAACAGGAAAAGTAACCCTACGTAAAGCAATGTGAAGGGGCGCGGCGATAACGATATACTTCCCGCTACGATGGACTCTGCCGGAGAATGCAGCAAATGATGGATCTTTTTAAAGCAATTGGACTGGGGCTGGTGGTCTTGCTGCCGCTGGCGAACCCGTTAACCACCGTGGCGCTGTTTCTGGGGCTTGCCGGCAACATGAACAGCACCCAACGCAATCAGCAGTCGAAAATGGCGTCGATCTATGTCTTCGCTATTATGATGGTGGCTTACTATGCCGGCCAGGTGGTGATGAACACCTTCGGCATCTCCATCCCCGGCCTGCGGATCGCAGGTGGCCTGATTGTGGCCTTTATCGGTTTTCGCATGCTGTTCCCGCCGCAAAAAGCCCATGAAGCGCCTGAAGTGAAAACGAAGTCGGAAGAGCTGGAAGAAGAGCCTACGGCAAATATTGCCTTCGTGCCGCTGGCGATGCCGAGCACGGCAGGGCCCGGAACTATCGCGATGATCATCAGTTCTGCCGCCACGGTTCGCGATGGCAGCACCTTCCCTGAGTGGGTGGTATGGGTCGCGCCACCGCTGATTTTCGCTGCCGTTTCGCTGATTTTATGGGCAAGTTTGCGCAGTTCCGGTGCCATTATGCGTCTGGTGGGCAAGGGGGGGATTGAAGCCATTTCCCGTCTGATGGGCTTTCTGCTGGTCTGCATGGGCGTGCAGTTTATCATTAATGGCGTGCTGGAAATTATCACCCACTTCCCGGCGACACATTGATGGTGAGGAACGCTGGCATGCAGGTGATGAAAGAGGGGGTTTCGGGAAGGTAAGTCAGGCCAGATGAGCCGGCTACGCCGTCATCCCGCAAGTGAGGCAGGATGACGGCGTAACAGATTACATATGATGTGGCTGCTGGTTATCTTCAAGCGACACCGGCCAGCGACGGAAAATAATCACCGACCATACCAGCGCCGCAACGGCGGGAATGGCACCGGCGTAGCCAATTGCCGACATCGACCACTGCAGGCTTATCTGATTCCCCACCAGCGCACCGGCACCGATGCCGATATTGAAAATCCCCGAGAACAGCGCCATCGCAACGTCGGTGGCATCCGGTGCCAGCGCCAGCACTTTTACCTGCATGCCAAGACCAATAATCATAATGGCCACGCCCCAGAACAGGCTCAGCATGATGAGATGTTGTTCGCTGTCTGCGGCAGAGCGCAACAGCAATAGCGAAAGCACCAGCAGGCCGATTGCTCCGCTGATCAGCAATGAAGCATGTTTATTGCCAAGCTTGCCAAACAGAATGCTGCCCACAATGCCCGCACCGCCGAGAATCAGCAACAGCACCGTGGCGAAGTTACCGCTGAAACCGGCGACATCACGCACAAAGGGTTCAATGTAGCTGTAGGCCGTGTAATGCGCGGTCACGACGACAACCGTCAGCAGATAAATACTTAGCAGCGCCGGACGGCGGAAAAGGGCAGGCAGACTGCGCAGGGAACCGGAATGCTCGCTCGGCAGCGAAGGCAGCAGTTTGACGAGGCAGACCAGAGTCACCAGCGCGCCAAATCCGATGGCGAAGAAGGTGGTGCGCCAGCCAAAGTACTGCCCGACAACACGGCCAATCGGGATGCCAAGCACCATCGCCAGGGCGGTGCCGGTAGCAATCAGGCTCAGCGCCTGCGCACGTTTCCCTGCCGGTGCAAGGCGAATGGCCAGCGATGCCGTAATCGACCAGAATATGGCATGGGCAAAGGCGATCCCAATACGGCTTATGACCAGAATCTCGAAATTCCACGCCAGGAATGAGAGTACATGACTGGCGATAAACAGAACGAAGAGGGCAATCAGCAGCTTGCGCCGCTCAACCTTACTGGTGAGCAGCATAAAGGGCAGCGACATCAATGCCACGACCCAGGCATAGATGGTCAACATGATCCCCACCTGCGGCGTTTCCATATTGAAACTTTGCGCAATGTCCGACAGCAGCCCCACCGGCACGAATTCGGTGGTATTAAAAATGAACGCAGCAACGGCAAGCGTAACGACTCGCAGCCACGCGACTTTTCGTGAAACTATTTGTGTTGTCATAGTGTTTTGGGATTCGTAGCAGGAGAAGGAGTTGCGATGATCTTAAATCCATTTCTGCTCAAAATACAAACTTTTTGTGACGAAGATCTCAATTTCTATCGGGTATGAACAATGACGTGTGAATGTGATAAAACTAGGGAGGAAAAACAAAAGGAAAACAAAAGGAAACGCTATGCACACAATCGACTTTTACATGGTAGATGCTTTTAGTGACCGCACCTTTGGCGGTAACGCCGCCGCCGTCTGCCCGCTGACCGAATGGCTGCCTGACGCGCAACTGCTTAAGATGGCACAACAGCATAACCAATCTGAGACAGCGTTTTTTGTCCGCAATGATACTGGCTACGAACTGCGCTGGTTTACCACGCAATATGAAATCAACCTGTGCGGCCACGCCACACTCGCCGCCGCGCATGTGATCTTTGAATATCTCGACTTCCCGGATACCCAGATTCACTTCGATACCCGTTTTGTGGGCCCCCTCACCGTCACCCGTAACGGCGACTGGCTGACCCTCGATTTTCCGGCCTGGCAGACCGAAACGGTGGATGCACCGCCAGCACTGCTTTTCGAGACCCTGGGCATCAGTAGCGCCAAAGAGGTACGCGAGGCGCGTGATTACCTCGTCGTGCTGGAAAACCAGCAGCAGGTGGAGGCCATCACGCCAGACATTGCGGGCATGATCCCATTGGGTAAGATGGTCTGTATCACCGCCCCAGGGGATGATGACGATTTCGTCAGCCGTTTCTTCTGCCCGGGTGAGTCAGTGCCGGAAGATCCGGTGACGGGGTCCACGCACAGCATGTTGATTCCTTACTGGGGCGAGAAACTGGGTAAAAATGTGATGCAGGCTCGTCAGGTCTCTGCGCGTGGTGGTGATTTGCGCTGTGAATGGCGTGGCGACAGGGTGCTGATCGGCGGCCAGGCCACGACCTATTTGATGGGTAAGGTGTATCTGCGGGATTGATTTTTGCCGTATGGAGACTGACACTTTATCCGGCCTTCAGATTTTATCCTTCTTCCTGTGAGAGAGGGCCGGGGTAGGCGGCACCGGGGTTTGTTACGTTTACCGCCAGACTGGCTGAACCAGCAAAGGGGCGCGCTTTTCCCCCTCGCCCCACCGGGGAGAGGGCCGGGGTGAGGGGAACAGGCGGCACCGGAGTGTGTTCCGTTCACTTCCAGACCTGCTGAACATGCCGAAAGCGTCACCCGTGAACGTGCAAAGGGGGCCACCGCGGCCCCCTTTGCAATCCCCGCGGCCCCGCACGGAAACCGGTGCTGCGCACTGCGCTCGCCTCCCGGCCCTCAGCCTGCGGCCGGTTTGACTCGCCGTCCTGGCTCGACAAACCTCTGCCCGCCCTCCCTGGCGGCCAGACCTTGTCTTCCGGCCTCCGGCTCGCCGGTTTCAGCGGGGACACAACACCCTCGCTGTAAGTCCGGAATCAAATGAAAAAAAGAGTAGCTTCAGGATCTCCAACAAACAGCGAAATCGTTTTATCTTCAGCGCAGTTTCTTGCAGCGAGGGTTTTCTGATCCGGCTGAAAATCGATGCGGTGTTGACGGCTGGCCGGGGCCGCCCGCAGAGAGGCGGCGACGAGCCTCCCTTGCACGTAAAGTGAACGGAACATTCCACTGTTCTGGCATGTTCACCTCAATACTGAACACCCGCTCTGGTGGCTTTCATTTCAACGACGCCCCCCCACACATCACCAACTCCTGGCCGGTGATTGCCGCCGCATCCGCCGACAGCACAAAACCCACCAGTGCCGCCACTTCACGAGGTTCGATCAATCGCCCAATAGGGGGCATGTTGGGTGGGGAACTCGACCGCCCCGGTGCGTTTAACATCGGCGTTTGCGTAGCACCTGGCGCAACAACATTCGCTGTAATGCCCCGAGGGGCAAGTTCCGCCGCCCAACTGCGTACCATGCCAACGAGTGCCGCTTTCGTCGCCACGTACTGAGAGCGACCCGCCGCGCCACGGGAGGTGCGGCTGCCGATAATCACAATGCGTCCGCCATGTGACATCTGCGGGGCAAAATGATTGACCAGGGTTTCAGCGGCCAGCACATGCAGTTGCCAGAGCTGCTGACTGACATCCGCAGTTAACTTACCCAACGGCGCGGCGGCCATCATACCCGCAGCGTGGATCACCGCGTCCGGCACTGGCAGCGCGGTCAGCGTATCAGCCAGAGCGAGATTGTCGCTCAAATCCACACACACGCTATGAAACGCAGGCGCGTCACGCACTACCTTTGAGCGACTGAGCCCCGTCACCCGCCAGTCTTGCTCAAGCAACCTGCTGACAATCGCTTCACCAATCCCCGAACTGGCCCCGGTAACAACCGCATGTGGCATCTCTACACCTCCAGTAACGTGCGTGGGACTTTGAACACTGCTTTACGCACAACTAATGGCTCGACGGCGGCACACAACGCCTGATGTGGCTCGCCTGGTAAAAAAACCGCAAAGTCACCCGCCTGCAACAGGATGTTGACCGGCAGTTGCGCCGTGGTGGTGATAAACAGGTCCGGCTTACGCTCTTCGTCCGTTATCAGTGGCTCGAACTGTGAACCGGCAAAGATAATCTCTTCCCCTTCCAGCATGACCTGAATATCTGCCCAATGGTGGTGATACTCGGTATGGCGCTGTTCACGATACTGCGTACTGGCCTGACCCACAGTGCAGAACCACGGCGCGCCCGGTAACTGAAAGCGTCCGTCGTCCCGCGCCTGCAATGCTGCCAGAGCACACTCTGGCAGGTCGAGAATGGCACGTAACGCGCGGGGTAACCCTGCCAGCGGCAGGGCGTTGAGGTGTCCCAGAATCATCGGTTACTCCTTTACCCACTCAGGTGAGACGCGCACGTATTTGATCGCCTGGCGGAAGTAAGTGTAAGCAATGTGCAGCGTGCCGTCGGCGCTCTGCTTAATGCTTGGGTAAGAGAACTCACGGTTGAGTTTTTCCTGCGAGTTGTTGGTCATGCAGTAGCCATCGCCTTCATCAAGGTGACGCTGCCACGGCCAGCTTTTGCCGCCATCCGGGGAGATCGCCACGGTCATTGGCGCTCTTGGTGCCCCCCAGAAGGCGCTGGGGCCACTGGTAACGTCCGGCTCTTTACGCCCGTCACCGTCGTCAATTTCGTCGTACAACGACGCACGGCGTTCCCGCGCACCGGCTGCGCTCATAAAGTTGAAGACCAGCGCCAGATTGCCGTCCGCCAGGGTCGTTACCTGAATAGACGAGTTGTTATTGGGCAGGGTAGTCGGCTCTGGCACCGACCAGCTTTCACCGCCATCGGTGGACTGGCTGTAATAAATGTTGTCGGCCCAGCGACTGCGGAACAGGGCCACCAGGTTGCCATCCCTGAGCGCGGTGATGTTCATGTGCACACAGCCCAGGCTCTCCGGCACCTCCACATCACGCCAGGTTTTCCCCTTATCTGAGGAGATTTTCACCGCGCTGATGTCATCATTGCCGACCCATTTCTCACCCGGTTGGGTGCGGCAGTAAAAGACCGGTAGTAGCCAGTTGCCGTTTTCCAGCACGGTGACCGGCTGGCGAATAAAGGTGCCGGGTTTGTCCAGCAGGGTAGCAATTTCACCCCAGCTCTGGCCCAGATCCTGAGACTGGCGAAAACGCACAATCGCCGTATCCTGGTTGCCGGACAGCTGCGCGGTCCACATCAGCCACAACACGTTATCCGGAGCGAGGAACAACACCGGCATTTGCTCAGAACGGGTGGGATCGTCAGACAACTTCACGGCGTCGCTCCAGCGGTCGCTACCCGGTGTGAGGCGCGAACCCCACACCGAAATATCCGCCACGCCTTCCTGCGTACCGCCAAACCAGACGCACATCAGCGAGCCATCAGGCAGCGGCAGAATGTTGGCCGCATGGTTTTGCGGGCAGGGTGACGGCAGCATGGCACTCAGTACCTGAGCATCTTCCTGCTGACGAATGACACCATCACGATTAACGGTAACGGACATATTAAACTCCACTATTTTGAACGGATGTTGGCGCTTTTGCGGTCTCTTTATGGGGGATCAGGCGGTCAAGCATCATGATCACCGCAGGCGTAATCAGCGCGATATACATATTGTTAATACCAAACGGGTCACCCAACAGGTACCAGACGGAGGTCACCACACAGGCACCAATCAGACCGGCATTCGCACCTCGGGTGCTTTTGAAGAACGGCGCGTAGAAAGCGATAACGGCGACAACGGTAATGGACAGCCGAATCGCACGCGTAAAGAAGGAGAGTTTCAGCACTTCCGGTACCAGCAGCACGAAAATCAGCGGCAGGAAACCAATGAACAGTGACAACCAGCGCGTTGCCTTGAACTCTTGCTCCGGCGTTGGGTTACGGTAAGGGACGTAGAAATCTTTGACTACCAGCGAGGCGATAGCCAGCGCAACGGTACTGACGCTCACGAAAATAGAGGCAACAAGTGACGTTGTCACAAGTCCGGCAATCCAGGGATTCATGTCCTGCAGGAAAATAGGCATGGCGTACAGGCTGTTGATTTCCGGGTGCAGGTATTTGGCTGCCACCCCAATCACTGCGATAGCCAGCGAAATCGGCAGGCAGAACCAGAAAGCGATCCAGGTTGAGCGCTTCGCCGTTTTCACATCTTTGGTGGAACAGATGGCCTGAATAACAAACTGAGTGCAGAAAATTGAACCAATCGTACCAATTAGCCACGCAAAGATGGTGCTCGGGCCAAAATTACCGTCCCAGGTCCAGTAGAAGTGCGGCATCTCTCTGATCATCGGGGTAAAACCGTCGGTTTTGTACAGGGCGAAGCCCATGATGACCAGAATACCGAAATATTTCAGCGCACTGTGCAGCAGGGTGACCCAGGCCACACCCTTCATACCGCCATACGCAAAATAGAACGTACTGACGATAGCAGTAATGAAGGCCGCAACCGGCAGGCTCACTTTCAGCACGGTGGCAATCGCCGCTGCACCACTGACGTAGTTGCCTACGTTAACCAGCAGCAGGGCGTAAATCATAATGATAGAGATGATATTTTTGGTGCTGTTGCCGTATTTCTCGGCAATCGCACCTGAAATGGTAATTTTCCCGGTGTTATAGATGCGCTTAACCAGCAACAGACCAAACAGTGGGAAGCCAATTGCCGCACCCAGCACGGACCAGGACGCAGCAATACCGCCTTCGAATGCAGCCTGCGCGGTACCAATGGTGGATTTTGCACCGATGTACTCCGACATCAATAAAATCCCCACCAGGAAGGCTGGCATGGCACGGGAGCCTTCCATAAAATCGCCGGAGTTTTTACTGCGTAAACGGAACGTAAGCCAGGTGGTAAAGACGATATAGGCAATCACTATACCGACGATGATTAGGGTATCTTGTGAAGTAAAAGTGTTCATCTTTGCCTCTCTTCAGGGCGTGTGAATTCTGGGCACCTGAGGTGCCCTATGTAAGGTAACGATTAAAAAAATGCGCCTTAGTGCAGGTACTGGGTCACTATCTGGCGAATTTGTTGTTGTTGTTCTTCGCTAAACGTGACGGCGTAACGGCTGGCACCAACGTCATAGCCCATGAGTTGCAAGGCTTTTTTGACGGCTGCGGGTGAGAACCCGACGCTGTACAGGTCGGTACGCAGGCCGGTGACATTGTCCTGCGCCAGGCGGGACCCCTCGATATCACCCGCTTTGAAGCGCGCCCAGATGGCGTTGATCTCCCTCGGCGCCACGTTGGCAAGACCCGAGATGCAGGCCGAGCAACCATCAACAAAGCCTTTATGAATTAACGAATCCGGCCCATTTAGCACATTGAAGTTGTCGATATCTTTCACGGCGTTCAGATAACCGCTCAGGCTTTCATAGCTGCCTGCGCTGTCCTTAATGCCGATGATGTTCGGGTGTGAGGCCAGGGTGCGAACGGTTTGGGGTTCAAGGGTGTTCCCGGTGCGGGCAGGAATGTTGTAGAGAAATACCGGTACGCTGAGGGCATCCGCAACGGCGGTATAATGGCTGATTAATTCGTTTTGTTTTAATGGCACAAAATAGGGGGTGATAACCGACACCGCATCGACACCCCGTTTTTCAATCTGTTTTCCCAGACGAATAGTTTCGCGTGTCGATATTTCTCCAATGTGCGCGACGACGTTGGCGCGCCCCTGGACATGCTGCACACAGGTTTCGGTAACGGCAATTTTCTCCTGCTCGTTCAGCACGAAGAATTCACCATTAGTGCCGCCGCAGAAAATGCCGTTTCCGGCGTCGAGCTGGCGATCGACCTGTTGTTTTAGCGACGCAAGATGCAGTGCACCTTCCTCATCAAAAGGCGTGACGATCGCCGTCAACACGCCCTCAATTTTCTTGTTCATTACACGCTCTCCTTGAATCAATATTTAAACAGTGTCTGGTAAATCGCCTGCACGTCGCCATGGTTCACGGCGCAGGGCGCGTTATTCATTAAGCGTTTGACGTTCAGCGCGGCGTCGGCGAGAGACGGGATATCGGCGCGCGGCACGCCCAGGCTTTCCAGGTTGTCCGGCAGGTTGAGGCGCTTAACTAAATCGGCAAAGAACTGCACCAGCGCGTGGGATTTCTCTTCGTCATTCAGCGAGGTATCCGCACCGGGCACCAGGTCCCAGACCTGTGCAAACTTCGCCACCGCATGCGGGCGAACCACTTTCATGCACGGTGCCAGCAGGATGGCGTTGGCTACGCCATGCGGCAGGTGATATTTCCCGCCGAGCGGATAAGAGAGCGCGTGCACCAGATGCGTGCCCGCATGGGTAATCGCTGCGCCGCCGTAGTAAGAGGCCCAGAGCATTTCCAGACGGGCCACCAGGTTCTGGGGCTCATTTACTGCGGTTTCGATGTTGTGCAGCAGCTTGCGCAGGCCGGTCAGGGCAACGTTGTCGCTTACCGGGTTGGCGATGGTGGCGGTGAAACACTCAATCAAATGGCACAGGGCATCAATCCCGGTGGAAGAAGCAATATGCGCAGGCATGCTGGTGGTCAGCTCCGGCAGCAATGCCACGTAATCCGGTAACAGTACCGGTGAGATGATGCCAATTTTGGTGTCCTGCTCGGGGATCGCCAGAATCGCGTTTGGCGTGGCCTCTGAACCGGTTCCGGCGGTCGCAGGGATCAGTAACGAGGCGATACGTGCCACGGGTTTTACGCCATCAAGCAGGGCGTCAAGGCCCGGTGACTGCGGGTGGTGCAGAACGGACAGCAGTTTGGTGACATCCAGCACGCTTCCGCCGCCTATTCCTACGATCAGATCAAAGGCGCTCGCCGGAGCAGTCGCCATAATCTTCGCCACGTCATGTTGGCTCGGCTCGGGTGGAACAGTGTCGATAATCTCTACATGACGACCCTCTGCGGCCAGCAGGGCGAGGATCTGCTGGGTCGCAGCAAGTTTAATGACATTGCTGTCGCTCACCAGCAAGAGGTTTTTTCTGCCTGTCAGCAACGGCGCCAGTGAGGGGATGGCACCCGCGCCGCTGATAAGCGTGCTGTTAATCGTAACCACAACGTTCTCCTGTCTTTTTATGTGGTGATTGAAATCAATCATAAAAATTCAACCACGGTCACTGTATGGCCTAAATTTATAATTTATTCGCAAATTAAATAAGTTGATCTTGCTCACATATAATCAATCATGATTGAATATAATCATATCCAGTTGAGATAACCCGGAGTGGGGATGAACACACAAAACGCAGAACACAACATTGTGATGCTGGCCGATGACTTTACCGGCGCGAACGATGCAGGCGTGAGCCTGGCGCAGGCGGGGATAGGTGTCGAAGTGGTACTGGACGAAACCACCTTCAGTCATGCCCAGGCGCGCGTCTTCAATACCGACAGCCGGGCGCTGCCCGCACAGGTTGCCGCTGAACGGGTTGCGGTGCTGACGGAAAGGGTGTTGCGTCAAAACGCGCCTGACTGGCTGGTGAAGAAGATTGACTCCACGCTGCGGGGCAATCCAGGGGCTGAAGTGGCGGCGATGCAGCAGGTATTGGGTGCCGCGGCGGTCATTATCGCACCTGCATTCCCGGCGGCAGGGCGCGTCACCCGCAGCGGAAAGTGCTATGTCAATGGCGTACTGCTGACGGAAACCGAATTCGCCAGCGATCCCAAAACGCCTGTCACGCATGCCGACGTTGGGGCGCTATTTACCGGACCGAGTATTAATGCGCAGCCGGGCGATTTACCACAGATTCTGGCGCGCGCGACAGTCGATGCGCCGGTTATGGTGGTGGTGGACGCACAAACCGACGCGGATCTTGATGCCATCGTCAGACACGCCAGCCAGGCTGCCAGGCGCCCTTTGCTGGTGGGTTCAGCGGGGATTTGTGATGCCTTATCGCGCCTGCTTGCCCCGGTAAACCAGCAAACGGTGCTGGCGATGGTCGGCTCTATGAGTGAAATCGCGCAAAAACAGATTGCTGTAGCCGCTGCGCATCCGCGCTGCTTCCCCCTCTTTATTGATATCAACAATGCGTTTGCGTCTGAGCCGGAGGATTACCGGGCGGAGATTATTGCCGCGCTAAAGGCCGGAAAACACTGTCTGGTGCATACCTGCCCGGACGATCTGGCACGCCATCAGATAGCGGCCCTCTGTGAGCGCTGGGCTGTTTCACGGGCGGAGTGCGGCGAGCGTATTTGCGAATATTTGGGCCAGATTACCCGTGACGTGCTGGCTGAAGTGCAACCGGATGCGCTCTACCTGTCAGGTGGCGATGTTGCCATCGCGGTCGCGCGCGCGCTGGGGGCAAAAGGGTTTCGAATCCAGGGCCGCGTCGCCGGTTGCGTGCCGTGGGGATATTTTTCAGGTTGCGAATGGCAACGACCCGTGATGACCAAAGCAGGGGGCTTCGGCGACGAAACCACGCTGCTTAAGGTTTTGAATTTTATTGAGGAGAGATCGAGTGACTAATGTTATTGCCGTAACGATGGGCGACCCGGCAGGGATTGGCCCGGAGATTATTATTAAATCGCTGGTTGAAGGCGCGCTTTCCGGGGCGCCGGTTGTGGTGATAGGTTGCGCACAAACCTTCAACCGCGTACTGGCACTGAACGTTACTCCTCATGCGGAACTGCGTATCATTAATAAGGTACAGGATGCGCATTTCGCACCGGGCGTAATTAACGTGCTGGACGAGCCGTTGGCGGAGCCGCAGGCGCTGGTGCCGGGTAAGGTCCAGGCGCAGGCCGGCGATCTGGCGTACCGCTGTGTTCGTCGCGCCACCGAACTGGCAATGGCGGGAGAAGTAAAAGCGATCGCCACCGCGCCACTGAACAAAGAAGCGCTGCATCTGGGGGGGCACCACTACCCAGGCCACACCGAACTGCTGGCGAAGCTCACCCACATTAATGACTACGCCATGGTGCTTTATACTGACAAGCTCAAAGTGATTCACGTCACTACCCACATTGCGCTGCGTAAATTCCTCGACACGCTGAATCAGGATCGCATCAAGACGGTGATTGGCGTGGCCGACCGCTTCCTGAAGCGCGTCGGTTTTGAGAATCCGCGTATCGCCGTGGCCGGGGTGAACCCACACGCCGGGGAAAACGGTCTGTTTGGTGACGAAGAGATAACCACCGTCGGGCCTGCCGTTGAGGCAATGAAGGCGCAGGGGCTGAATGTGACCGGGCCGTGCCCGCCGGATACCGTGTTTATGCAGTGCCATGAAGGCATGTATGACATGGTGGTAGCGATGTACCACGACCAGGGCCATATTCCGTTAAAATTGCTGGGCTTTTACGATGGAGTTAATATCACTGCGGGCCTGCCGTTTATCCGTACCTCTGCGGATCATGGTACCGCATTTGATATTGCCTGGACCGGGAAAGCAAACCCGGAGAGTATGGCGGTATCCATCCAGTTAGCGATGCAAATTACGCGAGAATAATATGAAGGGATATAACCGGTTAGAGCAGATTATGGACTATCTCAAAGGGCATAATCTGGTCACTGTGGATCAACTGGTCAGCGCAACCAATGCGTCGCCTGCGACCATCCGTCGCGACCTGATTAAACTCGATCAGGAAGGGGTGATCAGCCGTTCTCACGGAGGCGTCACCCTTAACCGGTTTATTCCTTCTCAGCCGACGACGCTTGAAAAGATGCAGCGCAATCTGACGGAGAAACATGCCATCGCTACGGCGGCGGCCTCGCTGGTGAAAGCGGGTGACGCGATAGTCCTCGACGCAGGCACCACGATGATTGAGCTTGCGCGACAGCTCACCCATCTGCCGCTGCGGGTGATCACCAGTGATTTACATATTGCGCTGTTCTTGTCGGAATTTAAGCAAATCGAAGTGACGATTATTGGCGGGCGAATTGACGACTCCAGTCAGTCCTGCGTCGGTGAACACGGACGGAGACTGTTGCAGGGGATCTGGCCGGATTTAGCGTTTGTCAGCTGTAACGGCTGGGATATGGAAAAGGGCATAACCTCCCCAACCGAAGAGAAAGCGGCCCTGAAAAGGGCGCTTATCGATAACGCCCAGCGCCGTGTACTGCTGGCGGACAGCAGCAAATACGGGGCATGGTCACTGTTCAATGTCGCAAGACTGGACTCACTCACCGATATCATCACCGATGCCCAACTCGGCGATGATATTCGCCAGCAGCTTGCGCTCCTGCCAGGGCGATTAACCATCGCCAACTGAGCGTTCTGACAGTTACGGCAGTCGGGAGATATTCTCTTTAATCACTGACACGGAGTGGTCAAACTTCGCCACTTCGTCACCTTTCAGTTGTAGCTCAATAATCTGCTGCACACCGTTTTGCGCCAGCACTGCCGGTACGCCGATCGCCACATCGTGCACGCCATATTCACCATCCAGCACGCAGGAGATAGCCAGCGCCCGGTGGCTGCCGGTGAATATATTGCGGCAAATCTCCGCTATCGTCCCGGCGATACCATATTCGGTACATCCTTTACGGGCATATATTTCAAATCCATGTTTGCGCACGCTCTCTGCCAGCGCATCACAATCCAGCACTTGCCCGGTTTTACGCAGCCAGACGTCGGCAATCGGAGAGCCGTAGACCGAGGAGTGCGACCAGACCGGAAACTGGGTATCGCCGTGCTCACCCAGAATAAAGGCATCGATGCTCTGCGCGCCGATGTCCAGCGTTTGCGCCAGGGCGCGACGCAGGCGGGTGGTATCCAGCCAGACGCCGGTGCCGATCACCTGATTACGCGGCAGGCCGGAGAGCTTCCACACCTGCCAGGTAATGATGTCACAGGGGTTGGTGGCAATCAGGAATATGCCATTAAAGCCGTTTTCCATCATCGGCGGCACAATGTTTTTGACGATCCGCGCGGTGCTCTGCAACTCATCCAGACGCGTTTGTCCAGGCTTGAGGGGGCCACCGGAAACGGTAATGACCGCGATATCAACATCAGCGCAGTCGGTGACCTCGCGAGTGGAAAGGGTCATCATCCCCGGCATATACGCCGCAGCATCGGCGAGATCCTGCACATGCCCTTCCACACGGTCATGGTTCAGATCCACGAGGATTAACTCTTCAGCAATATTTTGATTGAGCAGGGCGTAGGCGGCAGACGCGCCGACATTGCCGGCGCCAATGATCATCACTTTGCGGGCTTTGGTATTCATTTCGGTTCCGTTGTCAGGAGTACGTTTGAGCGTAAAGTACCGCTCAGGGAACACATTACGCAATCCAGGCTGGGAGATATAAGTTAATTGTATGGCCGACGGGGCAACCTTTTCGCGTAATTTAACAGGACATTAACAGGAGATTGCCATGTACACCGTGATACCCGCGACCCCTTCGCAGCCCGATATCCGCGCCCTGATTGCCACCCTCGATGCCTGGCAGAGCCAGCTCTATCCCGAGGAGAGTAATCATCTGCTGGATCTCTGCGACATACCCGAATCGACGCTCATTCTGTTCGCGATTCGCCATGAGAGCGGCGAGACCGTGGGCTGTGGTGCGGTGGTGCTGGACGGGCATGGCACCGGGGAGATGAAACGGGTCTATATCGACGAACGCCATCGTGGGCAAAAACTGGGTGAACGACTGTTAGAGACGCTGGAAAAAGCGGCACTTGAACGGGGGTGCCATACGCTGCGTCTTGAAACTGGCATCAAACAACCGGCCGCGAAAACGCTCTATACGCGCTGCGGATACCAGCAACGCAGCGCGTTCGCCCCCTATGAAGACGATCCGTTAAGCATCTTTATGGAGAAAGGGCTGGTTGAGGATGTTCGTTCAGCAATTCTATAAAGGCATCGAGGTGGCGGGTTTTCGCGTCTCGTCGCCAGACCAGCCAGGTGGTTAACCAACGCCATTTTTCTGCCAGCGGCCAGGCCCCGACCTGATGATGACCGGGCATACTTTCCAGCATACTGCGCGGGATCAGCGCCAGCCCCGCCCCGGCAATCACACAGGCCAGCATGCCATGGTACGACTCCATTTCGTGAATTTTACCGGGTGTCGCCTGGTCGGCGCGAAACCAGCTTTCGAAATGGCGGCGATAAGAGCAGTTGGCACGAAACGCATAAATGCTTGCGCCGTTCACCTGCGAGGCGCGGCGGACAGGTTCATGCCCGTGGGGGGCGACAATCATCATCTCCTCCTGATAGACCGGAATACCTTCAAGACCGGGATGCATAATCGGCCCATCGACAAAGGCTGCGCTCAGGGTGCCGTCAAGCACGCCATCAATCATCTTGCCTGACGGACCGGTGGCCATATCAAACTGAATGCGCGGGTATCGCTGATTGTATTTCGCCAGCGTCGCCGGAATGCGTACCGCGGCGGTGCTTTCCAGCGAACCGAGGGAGAAAAGCCCTTGCGGTTCGTCTCCGGCCACCACCAGGCGAGCTTCATCCACCAGAGCCAGTATTTGCTGGCTATAGCGCAGAAAGCTGTGGCCGGCCGGGGAAAGACGCAGGCGTTGATTTTCACGAATAAAGAGATCCACGCCCAGATCCGCTTCCAGTTGCCGAATGCGGGTAGTGAGGTTCGATGGCACCCGGTGCACCTTGTGTGCGGCCTGGGTAATACTGCCTGTCTGCGCCACGGCGTTAAACATTTCAAGCTGGGTCAGGTCCATTTCATTCTCTAATTGTGAATGGTTTGCTTAATATTATTCACTTTTCAGAAAGAGTAAACCCGGCCAGGATAGTCGCAGTCCTGAACAAAGAGAGAACATCATGTCACTATCACCTGCTACCCATGCCTTTTCTGTTAACCCGGCGACCGGGGAAACCCTGGCCGCCAGACCCTGGGCCAGCCGCGAAAATGTTGATGCCGCGCTGGCCCTCGCCGCGAGCGGGTTCCGCCAGTGGCGTCTGCAGCCCGTCCAGGAGCGGGCTTCTCTGTTGCGTGACGTCGGCGCGGTGCTGCGTGCCCACGGTGAAGAAATGGCGCAACTGATCGCTCTCGAAATGGGTAAACCGATAGTCCAGGCCCGTGCTGAGGTAAGCAAGTCCGCCAACCTGTGTGACTGGTACGCCGACCACGGTCCGGCCATGTTAAGCAGTGAGCCCACGCGGGTAGAAAATCACCGCGCGACGATCGAATACCGTCCGCTGGGGCCGGTTCTGGCCGTGATGCCGTGGAACTTCCCGCTCTGGCAGGTGCTGCGCGGAGCGGTGCCCATCCTGCTGGCCGGGAATAGCTACCTGCTCAAACATGCGCCTAACGTGCTCGGTTGCGCGGAGCTGACGGGTAAAATTTTCGCTGAAGCTGGCGTTCCTGAAGGCGTGTTCAACTGGGTGAATGCCACTAACGACGGGGTGAGCCAGGCGATAAACGACTCACGCATCGCGGCGGTGACGGTCACCGGCAGCGTGCGTGCCGGGGCGGCCATTGGTGCTCAGGCCGGGGCAGCACTGAAAAAATGTGTACTGGAGCTGGGCGGTTCCGATCCCTTTATCGTACTGAATGCTGCAGACATAGAACTGGTGGTCAAAG
>DFPL01000211.1 GCA_002377245.1 Enterobacteriaceae bacterium UBA3516 | reverse complement strand
GGTCTTAGGCTTGCTGTCATCGGCATCATACGGATCTGGATGTGCCTCCTTTCAGCTTTTGTGCGTTGTTTTTCTATGGCCGCAGGGCCCGTAGACGTTCCAGGGCTGTCCACCGCCACCGCCCTGGCGACCCGGGCTCCCGGCCAGTAAAATCGCCGCTGGCGCGGTTCACTACGCATATTCCTTCGTGCGTATCGGGCACGCTCGAAGGTAACGTCCCTGTAAATCCGCCCTCGCCGCGCATCCCTACGCGTCGCCCCGGCCCTGCGGATACGCTTCGTCGATTTTCAGCCGGACCCAGCCGTCGCTTTAACTGTTGTGTTCTCATGGCGCAGTGTTATCGCTGTAAAACGTGAGAGCCAGGGTGAGGGGATAAGCGAGCTCACCATTTTCATGTACTGCCCTCAATAAACGCCATCTGGCGCATCATTCATTCCCTGTTCCCCGGCCAGGCTTTTTACAATCAATAAGATACACACTACACTTATCAACAGATTAACCAATGGATGGCGAATATGACGACGTTGAAAGTAAATAATTTCTTTTTTATTGTGCTGTTACTCCTGGTCAGCGTAGCGTTTTTCACCCTGATTCAACCTTATTATTCGGCTATTATTTGGGCGGTAATCCTCGCACTTATTTTTTACCCCTTGCGTATTAAACTTAGCGCGCTATTGCGTGGACGCGATGGCATCGCTTCGCTCATCACCGTGGCGCTTATTTGCGTCATCGTATTTATTCCGTTGATGGTGGTTATTTCATCACTGATTGTTGAATTGAATGCGCTATATCAACGCTTGCAAAGCAATACCACCGATTTGCACAATTATTAAGCGACGGCATCAGTTATTTACCCGACTGGGCGAAAGGCTACTTGCGGGATAACAACTTTGCTACGGTCAGTGCCATCCGGGAAAAAATCTCCGGTGCGGCATTAGGCGCCGGGCGCTATCTGGCGGGCAGCGCAGTAATTATTGGTAAAAATACGCTTGGGCTGACCATCGGCTTTTGTATGATGGTGTACCTGCTGTTCTTTTTACTCAAAGACGGTTCAACCCTGGTGCGCAAAATTTTTGTCGCCATTCCATTGAACGATAAAATTACACGTCGCCTGTTCCATAAATTTGCCGGCGTCTCCCGTGCAACGGTAAAAGGCACGCTGGTGGTGGCGATTGTGCAGGGTGGTCTCGGTGGGGCGGCCTTCTGGTTTGCTGGCTTTGACGGCAGCTTGTTGTGGGCGGCGCTGATGGCGTTCATGTCGCTTATCCCGGCGGTGGGGACGGCGATAATCTGGATCCCGGCGGTGATTTTCCTGTTCTCAACGGGCGCAACGGGTACAGCCATTGCCTTAACGCTCTATTTTGTGATTGTGGTCGGGCTTGCTGATAATATTCTGCGCCCGCTGCTGGTGGGTAAAGATACCCGGATGCCGGATTATTTAATTTTGCTCACCACGCTGGGTGGTCTGCAATTCTTCGGTATTAACGGTTTTGTTTTGGGGCCAATGATTGCAGGTCTATTTATCTCATCCTGGAATTTACTGGCCGAGGAAAAGGCAATAGCAGAAAAAGCCGGGCAATAATTAGAATTATTCTTAAGTGCGCCCCCCGTGTAAAAAGGGGCGCGCGTTTTATAGCCAACCCTGCATTTGTTCCCGGCGTAAAGAAGTGAAAATGACTTGTGCGAAAAATCTCACTTATGGTAGAAATATGCCGTGTTTGACTACTGAGGACAATCGTTCCGCCACGATGAGAAGCAACGCGCGGGAATTGTAATTTTATGGATAATCTGTTCAGAACGTTTATTTCTGGTCGTTCCCTCCCTCTCTCCTCTACCTGCCTGCTGTGCGGTGAACAACACTGGCGCAACGCGCTTTAGTCTCCTTCTCTCTGCCTGTTTTTAATTTTTTATTTCTGGCTTCCCCGCGCGGGTAAGTCTTGCTGTTGTTATTCTCAAGCAGGAGAAGACGTATGTTTTATTGGTTATTATTAGCTCTGGCTATCGTCGCAGAAATTACCGGCACGTTGTCGATGAAATGGGCAGCGGAATCCGGTGGTAACGCAGGGTTTATTTTGATGCTGGTGATGATCGCCATCTCCTATATTTTGCTTTCCTTTGCGGTAAAAAAAATTGCGCTGGGCGTCGCCTATGCCTTGTGGGAAGGCATCGGCATTTTACTGATTACCTTGTTTAGCGTGACCCTCTTTGATGAAACGCTCAGCACTGTGAAAGTGGTCGGTCTGGCAACCCTGGTCTGCGGAATTATCCTGATTAAATCCGGTACCCGTAGTGTGAAAGCCGTGAAACAGGAGCGCCATGATGCAACAGTTTGAGTGGATTCATGCCCTGTGGCTGGCGCTGGCGATCGTCCTTGAAATCATCGCCAATATTTTACTGAAATTTTCCGCAGGCTTTCGCTATAAACGCTACGGCTTTGGCTCCCTGATCGCGGTACTGGCTGCTTTCAGCGCGCTTTCCCAGGCCGTCAAAGGTATCGATCTGTCGGTGGCATACGCGCTATGGGGCGGATTTGGTATTGCCGCGACCCTGGCAGCAGGCTGGATCCTCTTCGGCCAACGACTCAATAACAAAGGCTGGGCCGGCGTTATCCTGTTAATCCTCGGAATGATTCTGATTAAGCTCGCATGATCCGTTCGCTGCCTGAAATAGGGGCAGCGAATTTTTCACCACTGTATTACGCTTAAGCTAACACTAACAAAAATGAATGCTTTTTCCTGCCAGGACATGAGGTATGAATGCTTAACCCGTTTAGCTGGCGTAATATTCCCCGTGCAAAAACGCTGTTCGTTATGGTCTTTATGGCGGGGATAGCACTGATTATTTCTATCGTCGCGCTGTTGTACCTGTCCCTGCATCTTATTAGTAGTAAAGCCAATGAAATTGATGAGCACCGGACGGCGTTATCGGTACAGGGGGCGGTTCAGACCTCTATAAATCGCATGAAATCACTGGTGATTGATAATGCCGTCTGGGATGACGCGGTAGACGAAATTTACCGTCCGCAACTCGACACCCAATGGCTCTACAAGACCTGGGGAACCGGCTTTAAAATCAATAATCTCTACGACGGCACTTTTGTGCTGGATGAAAATTTTCGCGTGCTGTGGGGATCGTTTCGCAGCAAGCCCTTCAATGAACCGTCTCTGGACTTTTTTGGTAATGGTCTGCAGGCGTTGATTCGCAACAATGTCTCCGCGCTGCCAACCCAAAATGACATTTATGCCGGGATCACCCGAACGCGGGAAGGTGTGGCATTTGTGGGCATCAGCTTGATCCGGCCCATGGTGGGGCAGTTACAGAATGTGGGGTCAATGCGGCGTTATCTGGTGATCACCCGTCATCTCAATACCCAAATCCTCAGTGATTTAGGCGATACCTTCCAGATTGCTGATCTGACCTTTACGGCGGAAAAACCTGATCTTTCCAGCGTGCCGCTTGAAAGCTCGGCGGGGGAAATTCTGGGCTGGCTAAACTGGAACCCGCGCCTGCCAGGGGCAGAGGCGGCGAGTGCCGCAGGGGATAATATCCGTCAGATTGCGTTACTCGCCTCGGGATTGATTCTGCTGTTTATCATGCTGAGCAGTGCCGGGCTCTACAAACTGGCAAAAGGGGAAAAAAGCGCGCGTCGTATCGCCTTAACCGACTGGCTCAGTCGTCTGCCTAATCGCCGGGCACTCATTGAGAAACTGGATCATTTAAGCGTGATGGGGGATACCAATCGCATCAGCGTGGTGTTTATTGACCTCGATGGTTTCAAAGATGTGAATGATATTTACGGTCATGATGTCGGCGATCGGCTGATTGTGACCATTGCGCAGATCTTACGGGAAAAAGTTCCTACCGATGGCACCCTGGCGCGGATGGGGGGAGATGAGTTCGCCATGACCATCAGCGGCCCGTGGGCTGAAGAGAAAGCGGACGAATTTGCCACCGAGGCGTTAAAAGCCCTGAATACGCCCCTTAAAGTCAGTAAACACACCCTTCATATTGGCGCCAGTATTGGCATCGCCAGCGGCACACTGTTAAATAGCTCCAGTTCAGAGCTTTTCCGGCGTGCAGATATTGCGATGTACCATTCAAAAAGTACCGGAAAAGGGCGTGTAACTCACTATGACGCCGAGCTTAACAGCGCCCGCGAACGGCAATTAATGATCGAAAACGACATACGCAGCGGCCTGGACAATGATGAGTTTGACGTCTGGTATCAGCCCATTGTTGATGCAAGAAGCCTTGTCATGGTTGGCGTGGAGGCGCTGGTACGCTGGCCGCGCCGTCCTGGCGGTGAGCTTAAGCCCGATGAGTTCATTTCGATTGCCGAAACCAGCGGGCTGATTTATGCCCTCGGGCAGTTCGTGCTGCGCCGCGCCTGCAGCGATCTTCAACCTTTCAGCGATCTCAAACTGTCGGTCAATATCTCCCCGGCGCAATTCCGCGACCCGGATTTTGAAACAAAAGTGGCCAGCGCGCTGGAAAGTACCTGTTTTCCTGCGACCCGCCTGCAGCTCGAAGTGACGGAAACCTATGTGCTGGAAAACCCTGAGCGCGCGCACTCTGCGGTCACCAATTTAAAAGCACTGGGTACTGCGGTCGCGCTGGATGATTTTGGCACCGGTTATTCAAGCATTGGCTATCTGCGCCGCTTTCACTTTGAAACCATCAAGATAGATAAATCTCTTGCCGGGCTGGTGGATGACGACGAGCAGGCTTCAGCGCTGGTTAGCGGAACTATCCGTATTGCCAGTGCGCTGGGCATGTTGGTGGTGGCTGAAGGGGTGGAGAACGAAATGCAGATGAAACTGCTGCGCCTTGCGGGTTGCGATCAGCTACAGGGCTATTTCTTCAGTGAGCCAAAGCCACTGGCGCACATTTTAAACATGCACCAGCAGCAAAAGCTGGGGTAGGTTACTGCGAAAGGGCCTCAAGTTTGTCACGAAAACCGGTTACCGAGATGGCACGGTTGTCGGCTCGCCAGCGATCTTTAGCGGCGGGGGCAGAGCTTTGTACCGCGATCAGCTGCCAGCCTTCCGGCGTTTTAAGCATTAGCGGAGAGCCACTGTCACCCGGCAACGTATCACACTGGTGAGACAGCACGCTGTTTTGCGCCCAGCCGGTAACGATACAGTCGTGGTGACTGTAAAGCGTTTCCAGATGATCGAGCGGATAACCCGACTGCGTCACTTTACGACCTGCCACTTTGAGGGCTTCGGTGAGGGCCTCTTTGTCGCCGACAAACACGGGCAACGGCGTGATGCCGGAAGGAGGGTTACGCAAAATGATCAGCCCAAAATCCCAGGGTGCCGCGGAGGACGGAACAATCCAGCCATCACCATCGGCCTTCAGTCGCTTTCCTAACGATGAATCGACGCGGCCTTCGATGCCGTGAATTTCATAACGCCAGCTTCCTTTCTGCGACACAAAACGTAGCGCGACGGCCTTGTCCAGTTTGCCATTCGGCGGCGTCAACAGGCAGTGACCGGCAGTCAGGGCCAGATGGGGAGAAATTAATGTCGCGGTACACAAATTACCGCTCGCGGTCTCCAGTTGCCCGATGGCATCCCACGGTGAACGCGTCGGCGTTAACACCGGGACTCTGTCATCCTGACCAAAAAACAGGGTTTTCACATCACGGGCACTGAGGGCCTCTTCGTCACCCTCATCGGCGTGACCGTTTGCGGAGAAAAGAAAAATCGATCCCAGTAATAGCACAGCGGTTTTTCGCATATCTCACTCTGAAAGGGGTAATTATGATTTTTTAAGTGAACCCTGGTAATTAACTATAGACGGGGCGGGAAAAAAGTGGGAGTAAAATCAGCGTGCTACATCAGGAAAGATAGAAGCGAAAGGCGATAAGCGCACACAGAATGAGCATTAGCATAATTAACTCGAAACGGTAACGTCGCAGCATATGCCCTCCGGAGAAAAAACGGCGCTTCACCCAGAGGTTCAGCGCCGATGTCAGACTCTACCTTTACGACAGGCAGGTGTTACACGGAGACTTATGCTGCTGGCTGAGCAGCCGGCTGAGTCGCGGTGTGTTTTACATGTTTTTTGTGGTGCTTAGTGGTTTTAGCCGCCTGCGCTTTCTGTTCTACAGCCGGTTTAGCCGCATGTTTTACATGTTTTTTGTGATGCTTAGTGGTTTTTGCCGCCTGCGCTTTCTGCTCTACAGCCGGTTTAGTGGCGGCTTTTTTGTGATGTTTTTTCACTTTAGCCGCCTGCGCTTTCTGGGCCACGACTTTCTTGTGCTTGTGAACTTTCTTCACTGGCGCTTTCGCAGCCGGTGCAGCGGTTGTGGTCGTTGTGGTCGCAGCAGGCGCAGCCGTGGTGGTGGCAGCATCAGCAGCGAAAGCAACAGAAGACAGACCCATAGCAGCGGCAACAACCAGAGCTAATACTTTTTTCATCCTGATATCCTCGAATTTGGTTTTTCATTCAACCCCACTGCGGGGCCGTTGAAAACACTATATCCCTGTAAATACGCCGCTTCCGTGAGTCATTGGTTTCGGCGTGTAACCTATTGTACAAAACGAGGAATGGCGCTCTGGCGTCGTTTAAGCCGGTTCCGCTGACAATAGCCGGCTTTCAAAGGTGGTACCCGGCATCATGGATTGCAGGCCGTCGGTGAGCATGGTTCCGGCGGCCCACAGCGCGTCAAGGGGCATCTCCGGCAGGCTTTCCAGAATAAACCACATGCTGGTGTCCGAGGCGCTCAGGCGGGTACGTACCCCCTGACGCCAGTTCCAGCGCCGACAGGTGACGCCTGCATCATCACGCCAGACAACTTCACCTGCATCCGGGGATTCCACGGTATCCACACCGTCTTTCAGCGTGTCGAAGGCTTCATTACCCTCGGCAATGACCAGACGGGGTGAACCCTGATAGGCCTGGCTGTTTTCCCCACCGACTGGGATGGCATAGCGCAGGCTGACCGCGTTATAGAGATCGACCACCGGGTCCAGTGCTGCCAGCGTCCCGTCGCGCAGCACACGTTTACGTAACGCCTCAGCAGAGCAGGGCGTGCGCTTTGGCTTCGCGCCAAAGGATTTAAATACCGCCCCCCAGGCGTCAAGGTGTGCCTGCGCCCACTGCGGCTCACCGGCGAGCACGGCAGCACATGCATCACGGAGCGCCGCCTCGCCCACGGTAGCATCCACCAGCGGTGCGGAAGTTACCTGAATGCTTAAGGCGCGAAACCCAGGGGCAAGACGATAAATCTCAGGGCTAATTGACGGTATGAGTAGAGACACGAGATAATCCTATAATGACCAATTTAATTCATGATATCGACCGATGACCAAAAAAGTCAATATACCGACCGTAGCGGGTGCAGACGTAGAGAGCGTTAATGAAGCGGTTTCTGCGCGCATCAAGTTGTACCGTAAACTCAAAAAAATATCGCTGGATGAACTTTCCCGCCGGGCCGGGATCAGTAAAGGAATGCTGGTGGATATTGAGGGCTGTCGTGCCAACCCGAGCATTGCGCTGCTGTGTCGGCTTGCCGCCGCGATGGGCGTTTCCGTCGCAGACTTTGTTAATGTCGCCAGCACGCCACCGGTGCATCTGATTAACGCCGAGGAGATGCCCGAGCTATGGCAAGGGGAGCGCGGAGGGTGCGCGCGGTTGCTTGCGGGCTCCAGCGGCCCGGACATGCTGGAATTGTGGCAATGGACGCTGATGCCTGGTGAACGCTATACCTCACCGGGGCATCCAGAAGGGACGACTGAGCTGCTATATGTGCTGTCAGGGGAACTGACGCTGACGGTGAATGACGATGCCTGGGCGGTCGTGGCAGGCAGCTCTGCGGTGGCAAAAACCGATGCTCCGCATGCGTACATTAATGATGGCCAGGATGAGTTGGTATTCGTGATGACGGTGAGTGAACGGGCGCAGTAGCGGTGGGCGGTGGTGCGGTTTTCCCTTTGGTTGAGGGATCACCAGAAAAAATGCGAGCACGGACGGTCCCCTCGCCCCACCGGGGAGAGGGTCAGGGTGAGGGGAAACATGCGGCTGTGAGGGTCATTCCGTTCACCTTATGTTCCTTGCTTTTCTATCGCTCCAGAACCCGTGAACGTGCCAGGGTGGTTCACTGCCACCACCCTGGCGACCCGGGCTCCCGGCCAGGAAAATCGTTGCTGGGGAGTCCTCAGCACCGTGCATGGGCCCTTCTCAAATAATGCGATATTATTTATTAACAATTGCGTTAAACAATTT
>DFPL01000210.1 GCA_002377245.1 Enterobacteriaceae bacterium UBA3516 | reverse complement strand
AAGTCGCCCTCGCCGCGCATCCCTGCGCGTCGCGCCGGCCGTACGGATACGCTTCGTCGATTTTCAGCCGGACCCTGTCATCGCGGTGACTGTTTTATTCTCATTGAGCAATTTTATCGCTGAAAAACATGCTATTTCTGGGGTTCCCCTGCCCCAAGGCAAGGGAATAAGGGATATCCCCCGTTACTGCCAGCTTACCTCGCCTTTCGGCTCGTAAGCCCCCACATCCAGCGGCGAGTTTTGTTCAATAAACTGTTTGAGCACCTCAGCATCAATAAAGCCGGTATTCACATAGCCCGGTTTATCGTCGATATGCGGGTAGCCGTCACCGCCGGTGGCGTTAAAGCTTAACGTTGCCAGGCGGTAGTTTTTTGCCGGGTCAATGGCTTCGCCTTTGATTTTGAGATCGTTGAGCACACCGTCTTTTGCGACAAAACTGACGTTCGCAAACTGCGGATAGGCACCAGAGTCCGGTTTCATCTTCGCCACGGCGGTCAGGTAATCGGTCAGCTCTTTACCGTTCATGTCCGCATACACCACGGTGTTACCAAACGGCTGCACTTTCAGCACATCTTTATAGGTAATGTCACCCGCTTCAATGGAGTCACGCACTCCGCCACCGCTCATCACCGCAAGATCGGCACTGGTACGGGCCATTTGCGCGGCCAGCAATACCCGTGACAGATTGGTTTGCACGAAGCGTACCTTGCTGCGATCGCCCTCCAGATGCCCGTTAACACTGCCGACTTTCACCCCAAGCTGCGCTTTACCTTTGTTCTGGAATGGCGTTAACAGAGAGAGCATTTGCGGACTCTCCTGAATTTCAGGGGTGAACAGCACACGTTCACTCTTACCGTTGTCGTAGGTCACTTTCTTCTTCAGGTTCACCGGAATGAGCTGGTAGCGCACCATCTTCATTTCACCGTTGCGGAACTCGAAGTCAGCACGTCCCACATATTTGCCCCACTCGTGGGCCTGAACGATCCAGATGCCATTCTGCTGGTCGGGCGCACACGGCGTACCGGGCACATAATCCACCTGTTTTTTATTCTCAGAGGCCATGCAGACCGGATCCTGAGAGTGACCACCCACAATCATCGCCAGCGCACCTTTCGGCAGGCTGCGTGCCATCTCCACGTCGCCCGGCGCATTTGAACCATGCTCGCCGTTGTCATAGTGGCCCATATGGGTTGTCGCAATAATGACATCCGGTTTCTGATTCTGATTGAGTTCATCAATCACCAGCTTCGCTTCCTCGGCAGGTTTACGGAACTCGATGTCGGTGAAAAACTCCGGATTGCCAATCTTTGCCGTGTCGTCGGTGGTCAAACCGATAACCGCGATTTTCAGTCCCTGCCTGTCGAATATCATCCACGGCTTAAACAGCCGTTCGTTCGTACTTTTTTGATAGATATTGGCCGACAGGAACGGGAATTTGGCCCATTTCTCCTGCTGGCGCAGCACGCTCATCGGATTATCAAATTCATGATTACCCACGGCCATCGCATCGTAACCAATCAGATTCATGCCACGGAAATCAGGCTCGGCGTCCTGCAAATCAGACTCCGGCACGCCGGTGTTGATATCGCCACCGGATAACAGCAGTACGCTGCCGCCGTCAGCCGCGACCTCTTTACGAATGCCATCCACCAGCGTTTTTTGCGCCGACAAGCCGTACTCGCCGTAGTCGCTACGCCAGAAGTGACCATGGTGATCGTTGGTATGCAGAATGGTGACCTTATAGGTTTTATCCTGCTCATATGCCTGGACCTGGGTGCTTACCAGACTCAGTGCCGCCAGAATTGCCAGCACCCCGCTTTTTTTTAACAATTTCATGCTTCTCTCCCTGATTCATTAACAAACGCAAAAGTACTGTGCATTGCGAGAATAGACAAATAAGTTTTCAGAATTGCGACTTCCTTCAAACCTTAAGCGCAGGTATGTTAGCCAGATAATTATTACAGTTCCGAAACTTTTTACATCGCACACTAAGACAGAGTATTTATGGCAATCAGTGAAAACCCTCAACCGATGACCGCTCCGTCCGGGTCGGCTGCAAAAACGCGCACCTCCTTCGGCATTCTTGGTGCCATCAGCGTGTCGCATCTGTTAAATGATATGATTCAGTCGCTGATTCTGGCGATTTACCCCATCCTGCAGGGCGAGTTTTCTCTCTCCTTTATGCAGATAGGGATGATTACCCTCACCTTCCAGCTCTCTTCATCATTGCTACAACCGGTGGTGGGTTACTGGACGGATAAACATCCGATGCCCTGGTCACTGCCGATTGGCATGTGCTTTACCCTCTGCGGTCTGGTACTGCTGGCGCTGGCGGGTAGCTTCGGCAGCGTATTGATTGCAGCAGCGCTGGTCGGCACGGGCTCTTCGGTCTTCCATCCGGAATCCTCCCGTGTCGCCCGTATGGCTTCCGGTGGTCGCCACGGACTTGCGCAGTCCATCTTCCAGGTGGGTGGCAATTTTGGCAGCTCGTTAGGCCCGCTGTTGGCCGCTGTCGTCATTGCCCCTTATGGCAAAGGTAACGTGGCCTGGTTTGTACTGGCGGCGCTGCTGGCGATTGTGGTACTGGCTCAGGTCAGCCGCTGGTATGCGGCTCAGCATCGGGTCAACGCCGGGAAAAAATCCACGCCAGTGATAAATCCCCTGCCGCGGAATAAAGTCATTCTCGCCGTGTGCGTGCTGCTGATTCTGATTTTTTCGAAATACTTCTATATGGCGAGCATCAGCAGCTATTTCACCTTTTATCTGATGAATAAGTTCGACCTGTCGGTGCAAAGCGCCCAGCTTCATCTGTTTGTCTTCTTATTCGCTGTCGCCGCCGGTACGGTGATTGGCGGGCCTGTCGGTGACAGGATTGGACGCAAATATGTGATTTGGGGCTCTATCCTCGGGGTTGCACCTTTTACCCTCCTTTTACCCTATGCAACCTTGTTCTGGACCGGCATTTTAACGGTGATCATTGGTTTTGTGCTGGCATCGGCGTTTTCCGCCATTCTGGTCTATGCGCAGGAGCTGTTACCGGGGCGTATCGGTATGGTTTCAGGGCTGTTTTTCGGTTTTGCTTTCGGCATGGGTGGCTTGGGTGCCGCGGTTCTCGGCGTCATTGCGGACCATACCAGCATCGATTTGGTCTATAAAATCTGTGCTTACCTGCCTTTACTGGGGATTCTGACCATATTCCTGCCCGATAACCGTCATAAAGGGTAATTTCCGTAGGGCCAAAGCCAGACTTTGGCCCTCAACTTCTCTTGTAGATAAGCACTTACAACCCGATCACTACGTTTGATGCCCCTCATCCCCTTTTTTTTCGCCCAACGTGCCATTTTCTTCTAAATTCAACAATTATTCACAAACACAATGGTTAAAATTGTCATAAACTGTAACTCGGGTTTTGGTTAATCGACCAAAATGGATCCACGCATCAACGAAAGGAGACGGAATGCATCACGCCACACCGCTAATCACCACCATTGTGGGCGGGCTTGTTCTCGCTTTTATCCTCGGTATGCTTGCCAACAAACTGCGTATTTCCCCTCTTGTGGGTTATCTGCTTGCTGGCGTACTGGCCGGGCCGTTCACCCCTGGATTTGTGGCGGACACCAAGCTTGCACCTGAGTTGGCGGAGTTAGGCGTTATATTGCTGATGTTTGGCGTGGGTCTTCATTTTTCGTTAAAGGATTTGATGGCGGTAAAGGCCATCGCCATCCCCGGAGCGATAGCGCAGATTGCCGTCGCCACGCTCCTGGGTATGGCGCTTTCCGCAGCACTGGGCTGGTCATTAATGACGGGCATCGTGTTTGGACTCTGTCTTTCAACTGCCAGTACCGTGGTGCTGCTGCGAGCGCTTGAAGAACGACAGCTTATCGACAGCCAGCGCGGGCAAATCGCCATCGGCTGGTTGATTGTTGAAGATCTGGTGATGGTACTGACGCTCGTCCTGCTGCCCGCCGTCGCTGGAATGGTTGAAAAAGGAAACGTTGGCCTGGCAACGCTGGCGGTGGATATGGGCATTACCATCGGCAAAGTGGTCGCCTTTATCGCCATTATGATGCTGGTGGGACGCCGTCTGGTGCCGTGGATCATGGCACGAAGCGCCGCCACCGGCTCCCGTGAGCTTTTTACCCTTTCGGTTCTGGCGCTGGCCCTCGGTATCGCCTTTGGGGCTGTTGAGCTCTTTGATGTCTCCTTTGCGCTGGGTGCGTTCTTCGCCGGGATGGTGTTGAACGAATCAGAACTGAGCCATCGTGCCGCCCATGATACGTTGCCGCTGCGGGACGCCTTTGCGGTGCTGTTCTTCGTCTCCGTCGGCATGTTGTTCGACCCGCTGGTGCTGATTAAGCAGCCGCTGGCGGTACTGGCGACGCTGGCCATCATCATCTTTGGTAAATCCGTCGCCGCCTTCTTGCTGGTGCGTATGTTTGGCCACTCACAGCGCACAGCGCTAACCATTGCGGCCAGTCTTGCACAAATTGGTGAGTTCGCTTTTATCTTGGCCGGTCTGGGCATGGCGCTGGATCTGTTGCCTCAGGCAGGTCAAAACCTGGTCCTGGCCGGGGCGATTCTTTCCATCATGCTGAATCCGATTCTGTTCGCGGTGCTGGAAAAATACCTCGATAAAACCGAAACCCTGGAAGAGCAGACGCTGGAAGAGGCGATTGAAGAAGAGAAACAGATCCCGGTGGACATCTGCAACCATGCGCTGCTGGTAGGCTTTGGCCGCGTCGGCAGCCTGCT
>DFPL01000215.1 GCA_002377245.1 Enterobacteriaceae bacterium UBA3516 | reverse complement strand
ATTCCTTCAGGCTTATCGGGGGCGGGCGTAGGTACCCTCCCTGTAAATCCGACCTCGCCGCGCATCCCTGCGCGGCGCCCCGGCCTTGCGGATACGCTTCTTCGATTTTCATCCGGACCCTGTCATCGCTTTAACTGTTGTGTTCTCATGGCACAGTGTTATCGCTGTAAAACGTAAAGTTACTGGGGATTCCTCATCCTCCGGGGAGAAGCTCAGAGGAGTCAAACGGTTACGCCAGAATACGCTCTGCCACCAGCATCCCTTTTGCCATCGTCAGATTAATATACTGTGATAATTCACGCTGTTCAGCGCGGGGCAGGTACGGCAGTTCTCCGACCAATGGTGCGGGCAGTTTGCGGCTCAGCACATTGATAATTTCAGCATAATGCGCAAGACCCGGATTAATGCGGTTTGCCACCCAGCCAATCAGCGGCAGACCGTCACTGGCAATCGCCTGGGCGGTTAATAAAGCGTGGTTGATGCAGCCTTCCTGAATCCCCACCACCATCACCACGGCCATTTGCTCCTGCACGACCCATTCGGAAAGAGGACGCAGATCGTTCATCAGGCTACGCCAGCCGCCCGTACCTTCAACCACCACATGGTCAACCCTGTCGCAGAGGTGCGCAAGGCCATTGGACAACTGGGTGTAATTGATAGGAAAGCTATGCGCAACGCTGCTTTCATCTTCACTGAGGGCAACAGGATTGACTGCTGAATAAGGTAACTCTATGGAAGAGACACTTTGCAGGACCATCGCATCTTTATTGCGCAGGCCCTCCGGCGTCTCTTTACTTCCTTTAGCGACGGGCTTGTAACCCGCGACGGTTCTGCCACTCGCCGCCAGCGCCTGAAGCAGTGCGCGGGACACGACGGTCTTACCGACAGAGGTATCTGTACCCGTTACAAAGAAACGCTTATGCATCGCTAACCCCACCGTTTTGCTACGAAAATATAAATCAGAAAAATAATTCAGTAGCGAAAGTCTACGCCAGGCATATTCAGCCCGGCTTGAGATAGCGCAATCTTTATGACAACAGTGAAAAAATGTTACCCCTGTAACAAACGGATAAGCAATGAGCCGTTATACATTGCGTCTTTGACCAGTGCGGCACCCGCCATCGTACCCTGATTGGTAAATTGCGTGCTTTCGACGGCAATGTGCTGACTGTAGGCCGGAAGAGACTGCTGGCGAATGCAGTCGGCGATAGCGGGAAAGAGGATGTCGGCGGCCTTGCTCAGCGGCGAACCGATAAGGATCTTTTGTGGATTGAATAAATTCACCATGATGGCAAGAATGCGTCCGACGTTCGCCCCCACGCCGCTGATGATATCTTTCGCCAGCAGATCGCCCTGCCGCGCGGCGTCACATAAAGATTCCACGGTCAGAGGCTGCTGGTGAAGCATTGAGCTCATCGACTGACTCATACGCAGTTGCGCCAGCTCCAGCACGCTGTCCACGCTGGCGATGGTCTCCAGGCAACCGTGGTTCCCGCAGTAACAGCGCTTGCCATAGGGATCGACCTGGGTATGGCCAATCTCCACCAGACTGCTGCTTCCGGCATGCAACAGGCGGCCATCGGTGATCACCCCTGCGCCGACGTTGTGATCGATAACCACCTGAATCACATCCCTTGCGCCGCGTGAGGCGCCAAACAGCGCCTCCGCCATCGTCCAGGCGCTGATATCATGCTGCACGTAGACCGGCACACCGGTGTGTTTTTCCAGCGCTTCACCCAGCGGCATGTCCTTCACATCCTCAAAGAACGGCATGCGATGCACGATCCCGTTTTCGGTATCAATGATACCGGGCAGCGTGATGGCGATGGCCGTCAGGCGTTCAAGCCGCTGCGTGTGACGGGTAAAGAACGTATCAATATGGTCAATGATTCTCGCCAGCAGCGGCGTCTCATCGGACAGCGCCAACTCGCGCTGCTCTTCCACCACCAGTTTGCTGCTGAGATCGCGAAGAGAGAGATAAATTTCACCGCGACTGATGCGTAAAGAGAGGTAGTGCCAGGCTTCGGTCTCCACCATGAGTCCGACGGCCGGGCGTCCGCGACTACCGGGCTCCTGAATTTCGGTCTCCTGCACCAGGTGTGCTTCGAGCATTTCGCGCACAATCTTAGTAATACTGGCTGGCGCAAGTTGAGCCAGACGTGAAAGATCGATGCGCGATACCGGGCCAAGTTGATCAATCAGGCGATACACCGCCCCCGCGTTGGTCTGCTTAATTTGATCAATATGACCAGGCTGACTATCAGCAACCACCTCTGACTCCCTTTATTTTTGAGCTCGAAATAAACTTTTTGATATGGTGAAGCACTTCATCACTCGCCGTCAAATATTTACGTAGCCTTGTGATTTACAGCACATTTTACAGGGTACATCTGCGCACTTTTCACCCATTCACCGCGGAAATGAGTTTTTGTTTGAAACGTTGTGCCGCCGTTCCCTGTTCACGGTGTTTTGCCCATACCAGCCACATCTCTGAAATCGCATCGGCTTCGAGAATCGGCACCCATCGGATTTCATTAAGCTGAACACGCCGAAATGAGGCAGGCAGTATCGATACCCCCAGGCCGGCGGCGACCAGCCCGACAATGGTCATGGCCTCTCCCACCTCCTGAGTGATAGTTGGCGTCAGGTTGTAGCGCCGCAACAGCCCCAGGATATCGTCATAAAGACCGGTCCCGACATGAGGGTCGAAAAAGACGAACGGTTCCCGTGCCAGCTCCTCCAACGAGACACCGGGTTGCGCCGCCAGGGGGTGGTTGCGATGAATCATGGCCAGCAACGGTTCGCGCAGAATCACCTCCCAGGCCAGCGTGTCCGGCAGCGGCGTGTTTCGCATCAGGCCGAGCTCTAGTCCCCCGTCATTGAGCGGGGCTATCTGCTCGCGGGTGTTAATCTCTCGCGTCTGGATATGTACATCCGGGTAGAGCTGACGAAAGGATGAAAGGGTGTCAGATACCGCTTTGATAAAGGGCGCAGACGAGGTAAAGCCGATGCGCAACTCCCCCGTCTCCCCCTGATGCAGGCGCGCCGCACGCGCTGCGGCCTCTTCCACCTGGCTCAGGATCTGCCGACTGTCGGCGAGGAACTGCCGTCCAGCGGGTGTCAGACTGACGCTACGATTGGTGCGGGCCAGCAGCTTCGCGCCAATCTGCTGCTCCAGAATCTGTATTTGCTGGCTCAACGGTGGTTGAGAGATATTCAGGCGTGCCGCGGCGTGACCAAAATGCAGCTCTTCGGCAACCGCAATAAAGTAACGCAAATGACGCAGTTCAATATTCATATTTTAAACATATCAATTAAGACTATTAATATAGTAGACAGAATAATTTGCCTTTCATACCCTTATTGTTATCCCCGTCTTATCGGGATACTCATGTAAGGATAAAAAGTGAGACGTACATCAACCGTCGATACCCTTCCCCTGAGCGGTACTGACGACACCGCCCCTGCTTTACCGACCCAATACATTAAACGTGGTACCCCCCAATTCATGCGCGTCACCCTGGCGCTTTTCTCAGCCGGACTGGCAACCTTTGCGCTGCTTTACTGCGTGCAACCGATACTGCCCGTGCTGTCGCAGGAATTTGGCGTGTCGCCTGCCAGCAGCAGTATCTCTCTGTCCGTCTCTACCGCCATGCTGGCCGTGGGTCTGCTGTTTACCGGCCCCTTATCAGATGCCATCGGGCGCAAAAAAGTGATGGTAACGGCGCTGCTGTTAGCGTCAGGCTGTACGCTACTCTCAACCATGATGACCAGCTGGCACGGTATCCTGGTGATGCGTGCGCTATTGGGGCTATCGCTGAGCGGCGTGGCCGCTGTCGGCATGACCTATTTAAGTGAAGAAATTCACCCGAGCTTTGTGGCCTTTTCCATGGGACTGTACATCAGCGGCAACTCGATTGGCGGGATGAGCGGTCGTCTTCTCAGCGGCGTGCTCACTGACTTCTTTAACTGGCGCATAGCGCTTGCGGCGATTGGCTGTTTCGCTCTGGGCTCGGCGATAATGTTCTGGCGTATTCTGCCGGAATCGCGCCATTTTCGCCCATCTTCTCTGCGCCCCAGGACGCTGCTGATTAATTTGCGTCTCCACTGGCGCGATCGCGGGCTGCCGCTGTTATTTCTCGAAGGGTTCCTGCTGATGGGGTCTTTCGTTACGCTGTTTAACTATATTGGCTATCGCCTGATGGCGTCACCGTGGATGCTGAGCCAGGCCATCGTCGGGTTGTTATCCGTGGCTTATCTCACCGGCACATGGAGTTCGCCGAAAGCCGGTGCCATGACGGCGAAATACGGTCGCGGCCCGGTGATGCTTGGCGCCATTGCCATCATGCTCATCGGCTTATTGTTGACGCTAATCCCCTCTTTATGGGTGATCTTCGCCGGCATGTTGCTGTTCACCGCCGGGTTCTTCGCTTCACACTCGGTTGCCAGCAGCTGGATTGGCCCCCGTGCCCGCCGTGCCAAAGGGCAGGCCTCTTCACTGTATCTGTTTAGTTATTATCTTGGTTCCAGCATCGCGGGTACCCTGGGCGGCGTGTTCTGGCACAACTATGGCTGGAACGGTGTCGGCGGGTTTATTGCCCTGATGCTGGTCGTGGCGCTCTTCGTAGGCCATCATCTCCGCCGTCGTTTACGCTAAAGCGTGTCAATTTCCGGCCCCGCTACGGCGGGGCGGGCATTTCGTCATCCCCCCTTTCTGATGGTCATTCTTTCCGGTTTTTCCCGCTATCAATCGGCAAAATCTGCCCGCCTGCTACACTCACTGGCGAAACAAATAGGGGGATACATGAAATTAGGCTTTGCCTGCAAGTTTCTGGATGCAGAAGATAAACAACCATTTCCGTTCAAATCGACGACCCGCACCCGTTTTCTGGCGTTGAATCGCGATGCGCAAACCACGCTGCTGCACGCGCTGGCAACCACCAACCTGAAGCACCTCGGGTTAACTTTTCAGCACATTGCTACCCAGCCACCTGCCCTGCGTATGATGCGCATCGGCAGCGATCTGTTGCCACTCTATACGGTACCCGAAGCCACTGCGATTTATCAGGAATTGCACAGCGAATTGCAGCCACTGTTTAGCCAGTGCGGTGAAATCGCCCGCGCCAACGGCATTCGCCTCTCTTTCCATCCCGGTCAGTATTCGGTACTCGCCTCAGATAACCCACTGGTGGTGGAGCGTGCGCTGGAAGACGTTGAATATCATGCCCTTTGCGCCACCATGATGGGCTACGGTAAGGCGTTCCAGGATTTTAAAATCAATATTCATATGAATGGCAAAGCAGGTTTCGACGGCTTTAAACATGCTTTCGGCAAGCTCAGCCCGGAAGCAAGGCTGATGCTCACAGTCGAAAACGATGAAATCTCCTGCTCGCTGGATGACGTCTTGCAGGCCAGGGCGTTATGCCCGATCGTGCTTGATATTCATCACCATTGGGTGAAAGAGAATGAATTTATCCAACCTGACGATCCCCGAATAAATAGCATTGTCGAGTCCTGGCGCGGTGTCCGTCCGGTTATGCACTATTCCATATCGCAAGAGGGGCTTATTCCCGACCGGGGCTTTCCCGACCAGAATAAGTTGGGCATAGCGAAAACCAAACTGCGGGCGCATTCCGATTTTTACTTCAACCCCACCCTGAATAGCTGGGCTCTCTCTTTTTCCGATTTCGACATCATGTGCGAGGTCAAGATGAAGAACCTCGCCCGTGACCAGCTCTGGAGCCAGGCCCTGGAATCAGGCACTGATGTACTTTTGTGATGCATCCTGATTAATCATGCAGCCTTTAATGGGTTTTAGGTTGTCATGATGCTCGATTGTGATATTTTCATTGAGGAAACTCACGTAATCTTTCAGGAAATCGCATGCATACCAATCCCGTGGGCGAGATCGTGCTCTCCAGCGAAACCATCGCCAGCGGCGTCAGTCAGATCGCCACCGCCATGAATCAGGACTTTACCGAGGCGGTGGTGATTACCGTCGTACCGGGCGGCACGCTGTTTACAGCCGATCTGACCCGTCAGCTCAGTTTCGCTATTCAGATGGATTATATTTCCTGCCCGCACACCCCTGGCGCCAGAGAGAATCAGTCCGAGATTGTCTATCACCACAATATCGACATCACCAATAAACCGGTCATTATCATTGACGATGCCATTGAGTCTGGCGGCACCATGAAGCGTCTGGTGGCGTATATTTCGCAACATTACTCTCCGGCCTCGGTCTCGGTTGCGGTGTTATTTGTTAAACCTGGTCGGGTGACTATTCCGGTTAAACAGTATTACGCTTTCGACATGGAGAATGACGATTTACTGATTGGCTATGGCATGCCCTGGGAAGGTAAATATCGTAACCTCCCCTTTGTGGCTAAGTTGCAGAAATAGTCCTTCCCGGTTTCAAAAAGCGCGGGTATTGCGGCCTTTTACCCGCTCTTTATAGCTGCCGGGAGACATCCCCATCACGGCGTTAAACGCGCGTCGGAAGGCCGTTTCATCATTGTATCCGCACGCGCTGGCTACCTTAGCGATGGTCATGCCCGGTTTTTCGAGCATCAGCGTTGCCGTTTCGATGCGCACGCGGGTAATAAAGTTTTTAGGACTTTCATGAATCAGTTCAGCCATTTTGCGGTTGAGCGTTCGGGTGGTCATATTCAGCGCAGCGGCAAGGTGTTCAACCGTGATAGCCGGATTCTGATAACGCACCAGCTGTTCCGCCTTGATGAGCAGCGGATGCCGCGCATGGCGAAAGCCTGCCGGGGCATAGAGTTGCTGAGAGAGCGGCTGGCTATCGGCCGCCGCCATATCCGCGGTCAGTTTGGCTATCTCCTTACCTGCGTACATCCCCACGACATGCAGCACCAGTTCAACCCACGACAGCGGCCCGCCGGTGGTAATCACATGACGATCGTCGACCAGCACCTGCCCCCATATCGGTTTTGCCCGTGGATACCGTTCAGTGAAGGTGTGGTAAAGCCACCAGGTGGTGGCGCACTTTCGCCCGTCCAGTAATCCCGCCTCGCCCAACACGAATCCGCCCGCACAGGCCCCCGCGACGCATGTTCCCTGTGCAGCCTGGGCTTTAATCCACTCCGCTGCGCTGGCTACCGCTTGTGGTGCTATCGGGAATTTTTCCTCGTCCAGACGCATACCGCTGGCAATAATCAGTTCAAACGTGTCACCGTCCGCAAAGGCGCCGTCGCAGTCGATTTGCCGGCCCTGGGCATCCGGCACCGCCTGGCCATCCTCGCTCACCACAGTCACGTTAAAAAAAGGTTCAGCGTGTGCTGGTTGCGGATATTGAGCGATAACCTGATTGGCCAGCCAGAACATATCCGCGAGTCCGGCAATCGCGGATTTCATACTGCCAGGCAGCGCCAGCAGAGCAACACGCATAATCCTGTCCTCTATTTTATAATGTCCGATTTTGCATGATATACGTCATTAAAGACACTTCATAGGCCATATCGCCCCGCTTACACTGCTCAGCATCACGCTCACTTTTGCTGCTGAGGTTTTTCGATGCGTACACTCTTTAAACACATCAAATATGCCGGTTTGTTGTTGACGTGCTTGTCCGCCGCCGCCACGTTCAGCGTGCAGGCCGGAACACCGCCAATTAAGAATATCGTTCTGGTGCACGGCGCCTTTACCGACGGCTCAAGCTGGGCCGGGGTCATCCAGCGCCTGCAGGCAAAAGGCTACCACGTCAGCGCCGTGCAAAATCCATTGACGTCCTTACAGGATGATGTTGCCGCAACCCAGCGCGTGCTGGCGCGACAACAGGGTGATGTGCTGCTGGTCGGCCATTCATGGGCCGGCGCGGTCATCAGCGAGGCGGGCAATGCGTCAAACGTTAAGGGGCTGGTTTACCTGTCGGCACTGGCACCTGACAGCGGCGAATCCGTTACCGATCTGTTACACCGGCTCGATGCCCCTATGGAAGGCCTGTCAGCGGACAAAAACGGGCTTATCTGGCTTGATGATCCCAGGGCATTTCATCATGTGATGGCCAACGATCTGTCTGAATCCCAGGCCCGGTTATGGTCAGCCGTTCAGCAACCTATCGCCGCGCTTGCCTTCACGCAAAAAATCCGCCATGCGGCGTGGCATGACAAACCGACCTGGTACCTGTTAACCACCTACGACAATGCCCTTAAACCGGCCATCCAGGAGCGGATAGCTAAAGAAATGGGTGCCGACCTCACCCGCATTCCTTCTGGTCATATGTCTATGCTTTCTCACCCCGACGACGTTGCTGCGCTTATCGATAAGGCGGCACTGGGTATCAATGCGTTACATCACTGAGGCACATAAACGATGCAAATCCTCCATATTGACTCAAGCATTAATCAGGAACATTCCGTTACGCGGCAACTCAGCCAGGAAGTGGTAAGGCAACTGACGGAGACAGGACGATATGACAGTGTGGTGTACCGTGATGTTGTCAAGGACGCCATTCATCATCTTACCGCGCCTGTCGCTGCCGGATTCAGGCCCGTACCAGGGAAAGAGGTTGGCGGCGAGGCCTTAGCGAATGAACACCAGATCTCCCGTCAGGTGGTCGATGAATTTTTGGCCAGCGATACCCTTGTCATTGGTGCGCCAATGTACAACTTTTCCGTTTCAAGCCAGCTCAAAGCCTGGCTCGACAGACTGGCGCAGCCGGGGAAAACCTTTAGCTATACGGCGCAGGGTCCGGTGGGTCTTGCAGGCGGTAAAACGGTCATTATTGTGTCAGCACGAGGTGGTTTTTATTTTAATACCCCCCTCTCAGAGATGGATTTTCAGGAGCGTTATTTACGCCAGTTCTTTGCTTTTCTCGGTATTGCTCAGGTGGAATTTATTCGCGCAGAGGGCATTTCAAAAGGCGAAGATGTCAAACAACATGAGATAGCCGCTGCTTTTACAACCATCCCACTTATTCTTAATAGCCTTTATCCATAACAGGTACTTATTATGCTGCATGCCGTTACCTTATATTACTTATGCCCCGAGGAAACCTTATCCGCACAACGTGATGCGCATAAGCAATGGCTCATTAAGGGTATCAACGCAGGTATTATCATTTTTGCGGGTCCGTTACGCAGCGGTACCGGTGGTTATATTCTGTTTCACAGTGAAGATGTTAAGAACATCCACCGCTATCTGGCCGAGGATCCTTTCGTGATACATAAGATGGTAAGCGTCAATGTATTGACTGTCCTCCCCGCATTGCGCGCGAACGCATTTCCAGCTTTATGGGCAGAAAATGCGGCATCGGTTGACTGACGTATGCTAAGCAAAAGTCCTGAGCGCGAAACGGGCTCAGGACTTTTTTATTCACTACTCCATTTGTATTACCCGTCAGGTCCAGAATCGCCATTAAAACGTCAAAGGTGCAAAGGCAGCAACGCCCTGATACTGAATTTAAGTAAAATTCCACTCTCGATAAAATTAATGTTTAAGGCAGTCCAGATAAAAGTAAATCAGTGAACTTGACGCACCCGAGGCTTAATTCAACAAAAAAACTGGATGCGTCACTTTTATTTTAAATGAACCGATCAATATATTAAGATTGATAGGTCAAGGCTATCATAATTAACTTTACAAAAGTTTTCAACGATCAATCACTAATTATTTATCTTTCCCTGCCGATACCAGATCGGTCGACAGAAGCTATGCACAGACAAAAAATGATTCACTTCACTAAGGAAAGGAAATGAAAAACAACGTGAAAGAAAAAATGGCAGGATTAAGCATTAGAAAAAAACTCATGATATCCTTTGGGATAATATTAGTGCTGATGCTTGTGATGTCAGCCAACTCTTTATACCGCCTTAATGAAGCCCGGGATAAAATTTCTAAGATAGTGACAGAGGATTATCCTACCACCGCGATGGGGAATAATCTGATACGCGCCGCCAACGCCTCCTCCATCGATTTGCTGAATATTCTGGTAGAAACCCGGCCCGCAGAAATTGCCGCACTGAAACAACAGATAGAAGGTAGAACAAGTAAAATCAGTGAGTTGTATACAACGCTGAATCAGTCAGCGTCCGATGCGCAATCTCAGTCGATGCTTCACAATATAACAGCAGTACGCCAGACCTATATCCAGTCTCGAGGGAATGTACTCACTAAATTAGAATCCTCTCCGCAGTCCGCCATTGCTGAATATGTCTCAATCACCAAGCCTGCAGAAGAGAAATACACCGCAGCGATAAATGAATTTATTGAATTGCAACGCGATGAAATGCAAACCTCCTATGAAGATTTTCTGCGCGACTTCAACACCAGCAGAGTAGTCATGTCCGGTCTGCTGATCCTGTGTCTCGCCATTGGCATCATTTTGTCTATTATTATTTCCGGCGCAATTGTTTCACCACTAAATCATGCCGTCGAAGCCGCCAGCCGAATTGCCGCTGGCGATCTGGGCATGGATATTAAAATTACATCGCGGGATGAAACGGGCCTCCTTGCGCGCGCCATACATAACATGCAGGAAGAGTTAAGACGAATTGTCACTGATATTCGCTCAGGCGCTGAAAACATCGCCACTGGTGCGACACAGATTATGTCTGGCACGCGCGATTTATCGGCGAGAACGGAGGAACAAGCCAGTTCCATCGAAGAAACGGCAGCGTCAATGGAACAGATTTCATCGACGGTTAAAAACACCAGTGATAATACCGTCAATGCCGTTCAGCTTTCCGAGATGGCAAGCTCGGCCGCTAAAAATAACGGTAAAATGATGGCATCCCTGACTCATGAAATTCAGAATATTAGTGGGTCTGCGGAAAAAATGTCGGACATCATCAACCTTATTGACTCGATTGCTTTCCAGACCAATATTCTGGCGTTAAATGCCGCCGTTGAAGCCGCCAGAGCGGGAGAACATGGCCGTGGATTTGCCGTGGTGGCAGAGGAAGTGCGAAATCTGGCACAAAAAACGACAGTCTCATCGAAAGATATTCGCGCGTTAATATTGAATGCCAACGAACAAACCGAGCGCGGGCTGGCAATGGTAAAACAAGTGAATACCCAAATGGATGAAATGGTGGTTAACGTCGATAGCGTCACGCATATTTTAAAAGAAATCGAACAGGCCAGTAATGAACAGAGCGATGGCATCCATCAAATCCATATCGCCATTGGCCAGATTGATACCACAACGCAGCAGAATGCGGCCCTGGTGGAAGAATCTGTCGCAGCGTCGGCCATGCTTAATGACCAGGCCAGCGCCATGAACAAGCTGGTGAGCGTGTTTCGGCTTTCCGCCGCCTGACCGTTAATGAGCCCCCTCTCTTTCCCTTTCAGGAGAGAGGGGTCAACCAGCGCATTTTTTTGTTATCCTTCATGACTGGCATCTTCATTCACTCTCTTCACCGAAGCTGGTACGCATGAAAAAAAATGAAAACTATGAATCCCTTACCCGCACCTTCAGCCGTCTGAGTAAATTCGCCCACCTTTCTGCCATCGCCGGATGGGACATGTTCGCCATGATGCCGCCGGGGGGCAGCACCGCACGCGGTGAAGCGCTGGCGGAACTTGGCGTGTTACAGCATCAGATCCTGACCGATAAGCGCGTCGGCGAGTGGTTGCAGAGTGCCGAGTCAGAAGATCTTAACGATGTGGAACAGGCTAACCTGCGCGAAATGACCCGTCATTATCAGCAGGCGGCGTTACTGCCGGAAAGCCTGGTTGAAGCCAAGTCGCTGGCGGGCAGTAAATGTGAACATGCATGGCGGAGCCAGCGCCCGGCGAACGACTGGCTGGGCTTCAGTGCCAATCTGAAAGAGGTGGTCAAACTGAGCCGTCAGGAAGCGCACATTCGCGCTGAGGCCAAAGGCTGCTCTCCTTACGATGCGCTGCTGGACATCTTCGAACCGGATATGACCAGCGCCCGTCTGGACGTGCTGTTTGCCGACCTGAAATCCTGGCTGCCGGATCTGCTGGTAAAGGTGGTGGATAAACAGTCTCGTGAGCACCTGATTGCTCCGCAAGGCCCCTTCCCAACCGCAACGCAGCGTGAGCTGGGATTAGAAGCCATGACCCTGCTGGGCTTTGATTTTAACGCCGGTCGGCTGGACGTCAGCGCTCACCCATTCTGCGGCGGCGTGCCGGAAGATGTGCGTATCACCACCCGCTACGATGAGAACGAACTGCTGAGCGCCCTGTTCGGCGTGGTGCATGAAACTGGGCATGCGCGCTACGAGCAAAACCTGCCGCGCCAGTGGCTGGGCCAGCCAGTTGCTCTTGCCCGATCGACCGCGATCCACGAATCCCAGAGCCTCTTCTTTGAGATGCAGCTCGGTCGTAGCGATGCCTTCCTGAAGCAACTGCTGCCCGCCATCGTGCAACACTTTGGCCCACAGCCCGCATTTGAAGAGAGCAACTTTATTGCCTGGAACCAGCGCGTGAAGCCGGGCTTTATTCGTGTGGATGCCGACGAAGTCAGTTACCCGGCGCATGTCATCCTGCGCTACGAGATTGAACGCGCGCTTATTGATGGCGATATCGAGGTGGATGATATCCCTGCGCTGTGGAATGAGAAAATGCAGTCCTGGTTGGGTTTATCAACCGAAGGCAACTACCAGAACGGCTGTATGCAGGATATCCACTGGACTGACGGCGGCTTCGGTTACTTCCCGTCCTACACGCTGGGCGCCATGTATGCCGCCCAGTTGTTCCAGGCCGCGCGCACGGCGCTACCGGGGTTGGATAATGCTGTCGCCAACGGGGATTTCTCGGCACTCTTTGACTGGCTGCGCCAGAACATCTGGCAGCACGGTAGCCGCTTCTCAACCTCGCAACTTATTGAGCAGGCCACCGGCGAAGCGCTGAACAGCCGCTATTTCCGTGACCATTTAACGAAGCGGTATTTGTAAGCCAGTCAGCGCAGGATGACGACTAACGCCTTATCCGGCCTACTGTTTCGCTCATGTCTACTCGCCCCTTTGGCGCAGAGGAATCCGCGGTAATATTACGTTTTAAAGCGATAACACGGCGCCATGAGAA
>DFPL01000214.1 GCA_002377245.1 Enterobacteriaceae bacterium UBA3516 | reverse complement strand
AAGTCGCCCTCGCCGCGCATCCCTGCGCGTCGCGCCGGCCGTACGGATACGCTTCGTCGATTTTCAGCCGGACCCAGTCATCGCGGTGACTGTTGTGTTCTCATTCAGCAATGTTATCGCTGTAAAACGTAATATTACCGGGGATTCCTCAGCCCCAAAGGGGCGAGAGAGAAAAGCTGAGCAGGCCGCATAAGCAATGATTGCATCCTGATGTGCCACGGGTATGGTAGTCGCAGAAACAAGGGAGAAAGGAATGACTGACATGACACTCACGATAATGGCTGCCGTGCTGGCTGCGCTGGCAGGGGGCGTTTTTGGCTGGCTGCTGACAAAGATAACCTTCGCGCAAAAAATTGCCGCCCTTGAACACGACAACGACCAGGCCGAAGACGAACTGGCAGCGACGAAAAAAATGCTGCGTGAGCAGGAAGGGAAAGCCGAAGCGCTACGCAATGAAAAGCACCAACTGGACGTAGAGACCAGCGTGCTTCGCCAGCAGATAAACGACCTCAAATCGCGAACGGCAGAACTACTCCAGCGTCTGGGAAAAACAGAGGATCAATTAACGGATGAACGTCGTCTGTCAGCACAGCTTGACCACGACTATACCGAGCTGAAAACGACCCTGACGCAGCGCGAGCAGCATTTTCAGGCACAGTTAGCGAATCTGGATGAGACCAAAAAGTCTCTGTCGCGCGAGTTTGAAAACATCGCCAACAAGATTTTCGAAGAGAAGGGTAAAACCTTTACCACCACCAGTAAAACCAGCCTGGACGACATGCTCAAGCCGTTCCGCGAACAGATTGAAGGGTTCCAGAAACGGGTCAACGAGGTGCATGACGCCTCAATTCGCGGTAACGCCGACCTCAATGCCGAGATCAAAAAGGTGCTGGAGATTGGCCTGCAGATGAGCGCCGAGGCGACCAACCTGACCTCCGCCCTGAAGGGCGATTCTCAACAGCGCGGGGCCTGGGGGGAGGCGCAGCTACGACGCACTCTTGAGATGAGTGGGCTGGTAGAAGAAGAGCATTACGAAGTGCAGAGCGCCTTCCGGGACGAAGAGGGTAAGCGCAAACAGACGGATTACCTGATTCGTTTGCCGGGCAACAAACACATCATCATCGACAGCAAAGTCTCTCTCAACGCCTACGACCGCGCCTGTTCTGCCGAGACGCCGGACGAACAAACGCGGGCGATGGACGACCATATTATGGCGGTGCGCCGTCACATTGACGATCTTGCCTCGAAGGATTACACCAACCTGGCGGGCATTCGCAGCCCCAGTTTTGTGCTGATGTTTATGCCTATCGAAGCAGCCTACATCGAGGCGCTGAAAACCAACAAAGGGCTGTTTGAATATGGCTATCGTAAAGGCATTGTGCTGGTCTCTCACACGACGCTTATCCCTATTCTGCGTACCGTTTCCAATTTGTGGATGATTGAGCGCAGCAACAGTGAAGCACGGGAAATCAGCGAACGCGCCGGGGAAATCTTCAATAACGTCTGTCTGGTGGCAGACCGATTAGGCAAGCTCGGCGGTACGCTCTCTACTGCCAGCAATCAGTACAACGCCACCATCACTGCACTGGTGGGCAACCAGGGGCTGTACGGCAAAGTGGAACGTTTTGGCAAACTCTCCGAGAAGGTCAATAAAGAGCTACCGAAGCTGGAGCTGTCGCATCGGGACTTTGAACATGAGCGCCTGACGCTGATTGCCGAGGCGCTGACGGAACCTGAGAGTGATATTGTGCCGAACGGGAGTGAGAGCCAATCCAGCGATATCACCCTAAATGGGCCAGTTAGCGCGTAACTTTTTCTGATTTTATTATCTTCATCTTGTGGCTACAATGTGGCTACAAATGAGGAGGATCTATGGACTCTGTTATTCGATCGCGGATCGACAAAGGGCTTAAAGAGCGTGCCGGTTCGGTGCTTGAAGGCTGTGGCCTGAGCTGGAGCGTGGCTATCCGTTTGTTCGCTGAGCAAATAGTGAAAAATGACGGGCTGCCATTCGAAGTTACCCGCAAACCTAATGCCCGTCTGCTAACAGCAATGCGCGAAGCAGATGAGATTATCACGCACCAGCATGGACGCTTTGAGAGTGCGCAGCAGCTTATGGACAGCCTGAATGATGGTAAAAAGCAAACGGACTAGCTTGCCCTTTCGATCGGACTATACGCGATCTTTTATCAAAGCCTGGGAGCGCTATAACAAAGCCGGGCGCAGAGACATGCATGAAACTGCCGCTGTAATGACGATGGTTCTTTCAGGCAATCCACTGCCAGCGCACTACAATGACCACGCCTTAACAGGGAATATGCAAGGTTTCAGAGAGTTGCATGTGGGCGGGGATTATTTGCTGATCTATAAAGTTGAATACGGCAAACACCTGGTGGTGTTTACCGATTTAGGCACGCATGCAGAATTGTTTGATTAAATGATTCAGGTTTATCTGTCTCTAATCATACACTTGAGTGATTAGCAGGGTTTCCATCTGCGAAGCGGTGTTTCCTGCTCATAGGGCATGGGCGACGGGGTCGAGATAAATTCAATGATCGTGCCCCAGGGCGTGCGGCCATAGCAGAACACGTTGCCGTCTCCCACTTCAGTGGGAAAGCCCAGCGGCTGAGGCTGAGTGAACACCTCGCCGCCTGCGTCAGAGAAACGCGCCAGAGCGGCGTCTACGTCATCGCTGTAAACCGCAAAATGCTGTAAGCCGAAATCATTCGGACGCAGCGGCTCGCGCTGCGATGGCCCCTGCATCTGAAACAGCTCAATACCCGGCCCATGATGTAGCTTGAGCATTCTGACGGCTTTCACCACCGTGCCAGGGACCAGATTCAGCGTTTTTTGCTGCGCCTGTTCATCCGGGCTTTCATCCTCCAGCCCCACCGATTCATAAATCAATTCCGCCCCGAGAGCGACAGATAAAAACGCCGTTGCAGCCTGAATGTCCGGGACTGTTATGCCGATATGATCGATTCCACGAATGCTGTGCGTCATTGAGCCTCCTGTTGATGCATCTCTGAAAAGCATAGCATTTCGTGTATACGGGCTATTTTTGAGGACGCATCAACCCTGCAAAAGCATCGCGGATCTCTTGTTCAGGAAGCTGAATGCCGATAAACACCAGCGTGCTGTGTGGGGTTTCCTCACCCCAGGGGCGATCCCAGTCGGCGCTATAAAGTCGTTGCACGCCCTGGAACAGCAGGCGGTTGGGTTCGCCATCGATCCACAGCATGCCTTTGTAGCGCAGCAGCTTATCGGCAAAGGAGAGCAGCAGATTTTCCATTACTCGCGAAACGTCGCTGATATCCACCGGGTAGTCCAGCTCCACCACAATCGATGAGACATCGTTTTGCTTGTCGGCGATAAAGTGAAAACGCGGTTTGCCGGGCAGGACGTTCTCTTCCAGCATAAAACCGCTGGTGTTGAACAGGGCGGCCAGGTTGATATCCCCGTGAGTCACGGTATACACCGGGGCGCGGGCGTTGATGCGGCCGAGGCGTTCACGCAGCTTTTCGCTCTCACCGGCGACATCGGTTTTGGTCAACAGAATGCGGTCGGCGTAGCCCACCTGGGACTGAGCGATGGTGAACTCGTCCATCTGCTTGTCGGCATGTACCGCGTCTACCAGCGCAATCACGCCGTCCAGCAGGTAGCGTTGGCAGAGAATTTCATGGGAGAAAAAGGTCTGAATGATCGGGCCGGGATCGGCCATGCCGGTGCACTCAATCACCAGGCGGTCAAAGGCGATGTCGCCTCGGTCGAGGCTATCGAGCAGGTCTAACAGTGCATCTTCGAGTTCGTTTGAACGGGTACAACAGATGCAGCCGTTGGTCAGGGTTTTAATTTGCGTCGCCCGGTCGCCAATCAGCTGATCGTCAACAGAGACTTCGCCGAACTCGTTTTCAATGACGGCGATTTTAAAACCGTGTTGTTCATTGAGAATGTGGCGCAGCAGGGTGGTTTTGCCCGCGCCGAGAAAACCGGTGAGTAGGGTGACTGCAATCGGTGTCATTTTGCCTCCATTAGCAACAGCGCACGCCGCCTTCGCCACTTCCGCCGTAGCGCGCTTCCTGGCGTTCACGGAAGAATTCGTTGTAGGTCATATACGGCTTATCCGGATGGTTGGTCTTCATATGTTCAACGTAGTTGTCATAGTCCGGAATGCCAATCAGCATTTTCGCCGCCTGACCGAGGTATTTTTTTGCCTGACCTAAGTTACCAAACATTATAGGTTCCAGATAACGAATAAAGCCCGGGGATGTGACTCCACCGGGCGTTGTTCCCCTCACCCCGGCCCTCTCCCCAAAAGGAGAGGGGGAAAGACGGGTTTAGTGGTGTGAAGAGGTCTTCACGCCGCCTTCAGGTACCGGCACGTACGGCGTTTCTTTATCGGTACGCACGGTGTTGTTACGCACCTGCAACCAGGTCTTAATGCCGTAGAAGATGATGCTGTAGACCACCACCAGGAACAGAATGCTTAAGCCCGCGTTGGTGTAGTTGTTCACCACGATATGGTTCATATTCGCAATCTGCTGGGCAGTCAGGTCAGCGCCGCCTGCGGCAATTTTCTCTTTGTACTGGTTAGCCATGAAGAAGAAGCCTTCCAGCTGCGGGTTGGTGCTGAACAGTTTCAGACCCAGCGCCCAGGTGGTGCACAGCAGCAGCCACAGAGCCGGAACCACGGTGACCCAAATGTATTTGGTGCGCTGCATTTTGATCAGTACAACGGTACCCAGTACCAGCGCCACGGCGGCCAGCATCTGGTTAGAGATACCGAACAGCGGCCACAGGCTCTTCACGCCGCCCAGCGGATCGACCACGCCCTGATACAGCAGATA
>DFPL01000213.1:7085-17113 GCA_002377245.1 Enterobacteriaceae bacterium UBA3516 | reverse complement strand
TCTGCATCGGCGTCCGCATCTGCGTCTGAATCATCAGGAACTGCGACGGCAGCACTATCAGGGTTGAGGAGCGTTAATTCTTGCGGTCTTTCGGCATCGGGGAAGTCCAGGCCTACCGTGGGGTAACCCGCGGAGGGGTCAACAATTTGTCCGGTTAAATCGAGAACGACATGCGTGTGCGATCCCCCACCGCTGCCGCCGCTATCGCCGCCGCCGGTACCGGTACCGCCAGCCTGCGGGCCTGCCGCGGTCGCTTCCAGGGTTTGGGTCGGGTCCTGACCGTCGGCGATCGCCTGCTGCAGGGCCGCAACATCTTGTTGCTGCGCCGCCGTGGCGTCAGTGGTTACAGTGCCGGTGCTGTCCCATTGGCTTTCGCGTCCAAGATCCAGTTGTTTGCCATCTGCAGTGGACAAGGTAATCGCACCGGACTCACCCGTCTGCACTTGCTCACCTTCGAGGATCCTGTCACCTTCGACCAGTAAACGCTTGCTCCCATCAGGACTGACTGCAAACACCTGACCTATTACCGCTTTGACGATCCCTGATACGCCGCTCATGTGTAGTTCCCTCGATCCTGTTCCTGGCCCGATCAACCGTGATTCAGGCATAGAATGCTAAAAGAGAATTTAATTAGAATTAGTCATGCAACACGAAAAAAGGTTAAAAACGGGTAACGGCAGGGAATGTATTGCTGCCGCTTCGTTTAAGGGGCTTATATTAATAGATGGCGTGAATGAATAGTAGGGGCAAAGGGGGTTTAAATAAAAAAAGAACTGTGCCAACCGTCCCTGCTTAGTACATGATATATAGCCTGAATCTTCAGTCTGCATGCGTGTCGGCAGCATTTAACCAACCAGCCACTCACACCTTTAACCCCCAACAATTTGCTTTGTTGTCGGCTTTCGGCAATTTGAATTATTCAGGCTATAAAGGGTAAAGCGCAAATAACGAATTAAATAAGCCCCTCTTCGTCATCGGCAATTAATCCCTCAAGCCCACTTAACGTGCGTCGCGCCTGCGCACGCTGAGAAAGTTTTGTCTGGGCGACCAACGGCAGATCGGTAATGCTGATTACGCCCTTACTCATCAGCACGTCGATTAAGTCTTCAAGTACGCGCACCATCTCAAGATCGCTTTGGCGCAGTTGCAAAAGCGATGCTTCACGGATGTCTCTCTGTCGGTTCCACTCGTCAATTTCAGGGGTGAGAGCGTCCCCCTGTTCGGTCATCGAGGGGAAAGGTGCCGTGTCGACCCGAATAATGCGCCCTTGCACATCACGCTCTATGTAGTACATATGCAGCCTCTTTTAAACAGGAGAGGTTAATTGCCAACCAGCGTACTGGCATCCGCAAAATAGCGGCCCATTGCACCGTGCAAACCAATTTTTTCCAGAACGGCCAATTCACCCGCCGTTTCCACACGCTCGGCGATCAAGGGCAAATTAATTTGCCGCGTTGCCCAATAGATGGCCTCAATAAACAGTTTTTTATCTTCTTCGCTATCAATATTACGAATATAACTGCCGTCAACTTTAATCCACGCAAGGCCCCATTGCGGTAAATTCCCGATAAGGTGGAAGCGGCCGCCAAAATGCTGGATACCAAGACGGCAGCCCAATTCTTTAAGGCGGCTGACCAGAATATTGACGCGCTCGGCGTCGGGGAGCTCATTTTCATCCAACTCCAGCGTCAGACGGGACGCCAGCTGGGGGGCGTTTCGCAGAGGTTGTAACAGCGCATGCAGGCTCCGATCGTCGGCTACGCTTGCCCCACTGATACTCAGCGCCATCGGCCGGGTGGATTTTTCCATTTCACGCAGCGTTTGTTGCAGCATCACGATGTCCATCCGGCGGCTCAGATCGAGGCGGTGGATCCATGGCATAAAGCGCCCAGCCGGTACCAGCTCTCCGCTTTCACTCCTGATGCGGGCGAGGATCTTATGGTGCAGAACAACATGCGCGTTATTACACTGGTACACCGGCTGAGAGAAGAGTTCGAACGCACCCTGAGTCAGCACATTGTCCAGACGGGTATACCAGCTGTGATGATCTTCTTCGCTTTCGCTGGCAGAAGCGGTCTCCTGACTGGCAAAAACGCGCATCTCCGTTTCCGCCATCGCCAGCGCCTGGTCCGCCTGCATCAGCACGGTCTGCGGTTTATCGCCCACCTGGAAAGGAACAATAGAAAAATGGGCGACCGGGCTGACATCGCTCATGCCTGTTTCCGACAGCGCTTTCAGTTGAGTACTCAGCGTATTGCTCAGGTTTTCCAACTCCTGCGACAGGATCTGCGGCGCAATAATGGCAAATTCCCCACCGCGTACGCGGGCCAGAAAGGCTTCATTATGGAAGTAGTGACTTTGCAGGCCGGTCAGGATATTCGCGACGGCAGAGAGCAACCGATCGGTTTTCGCCCCGCCAAGACGCTGGTTCATGCCCATTAGATCCTGAACTCTTAGCAGCATCAGGTGGCCTGACGCATTCTCTTCATCACTCAGGCGTGACTGCAACTGCATATCAAAGGCACGGCGGTTGTTCAGCCCCGTCAGGCTGTCATGGTAGGCCTCCTGACGTAACGACTCGCTGCGCTGGGCTTGCTCACTGAACAGAACTTTAAGCTGGTTAACCATCAGATTAGTGGCTTCGACCACCCGGCGCAGTTCCGGCGTTTTTGGCAATGCCGGAACGTTAAGGAACTCGCGACGGCAAATCGCCATCGCCTGGCCAACGATATAGTTCAGCGGATTAAGGAGGCGACGCAGCAGCAACGTCAACAAAAGGACGCACAGCAGGCTACAGCCCGTCAGCCACAAAAAGCTGGCAACCATGCTGTCCCACAGGCGCGCCAGCGCAAACATCGGATGGCTAACCACTTCAACGCGGGCAACCTGGGTCCAGCCGCGCATCACGATGGCATCCCCTTCTCCCGGGCTAAGGTTCACCAGGCGGACAAACCACTGCGGTACACGGGCACTCTGCGGAATATCGCTACGCTCTATCAGCGCTTTATTGGTGTGAATGTCGACGACCCGAATACGGTAGAAATAACCGCTATCAAAAATGGAATTCACCATTAATTCGGTCATCGTCGGGTCATCAATATTGGTGGTCAACGACAGCCCCAACGCAGTCGCTGCATCCTGGGCATGGGCGCTGAGCTGATTACGGTACTGATCGCGCGAGCTTTCGAGGGTCACGAAAAAATTGCCGCAAAAAATGACGAGCGTAAATAAACAGATGCCGATCAGTAGCTGCTTATAAAGAGACATGTCCACATCCTATTCATTAATTACAAATCCTTCTGCACGCATTTTGGTGAGAAGATCCTGCCAGCGGGAGAGGCGTTTGCTGTCACCCACGCGTTTATTTCCCCCCGTTTGCGGCAGCCACAGCCCTTCGCCATTAAAGGCATAAACCGGGAGCAGGTCTGGCCGCTGGGTAGCAGGCAAGATAGCCGTTTTCAGGTTGTCCAACACCAGTGGAATTGCATCAGGTGTGGCATACCAGGTCACGACCATATGCGCCTGATTTAATTGCAGTGCTTTAACGTAGGTAATGCGCAACTGGTTAGCGGGAACGCCCATTTCGCGCAGGGTGAAATATTTCGCCAGCGCAAAATCTTCGCAGTCCCCTGCACCTTTACGTAAAAATTCGATTGGTGTTGCCCAGTAGTCCTGCTGTTTCCAGACGACAATATCATCCTTAAACGCCATTCTGGCGTTAAAAAACCGGTTCACCAGATTCAATTTATCTTCGATGGACGCTGGAGGCGGGTTCCTGAGCAAGGCCACCCACTCATCGATCCGTTGTCTGGCAGCAGGCGTTGCCGGACCATACAGCTTTTCGGTACGGGCGGTGATGGCATTGAAATCCCATCCGGCGCCGAGTCCAGGAGAGAGGATCAGCAGGATGACCAGCCAGAACGACAGCCCGCGCCGATACGTCGTATAAACGGAAGCGGAGCAACGTCGCCGGCTCATGCGTCAACGCATCCGTTCCAGCGCTTTCGGTATGCAACATAACCCGAAAGGTAATGCTCAACGTCGTCGATCCTCACGCGATAGCTATGGTGACGGATGAAAAAGCTGCCCAGAATGCGCGGCGGATTTTTGAAAAACATTGCCAGCTCAGGCCAGAAAAAGCCGTTTGCCAGGTAACGGGCACGGGTCTCCAGCGCCTGATTGAACACCGTCATATCGAAGCCTTCCAGCAGGTAATGAAGCGGTGAGTCAGCCAGCCGCTCAATCATGCGCGATGCCGCCATCATCAGTTCCAGCAGCGTCGGATACGTGGTGAGGCGTTCCTGCACGAAGGCAAGGTGATCGCGCACGTTATCAAGCCCGAACTGGAAATAACGCACTTCGGGTCGGTATAGCGTCAGCTCATTCACGCAGTAGCTGAGCCAGTGGTCATGGGCCTGCCAGTGTTTTTGCTCGATGAAATAGTCCATGGCCCGTTCCACCATCGCCAGCCATTGCGGCGCGTGCGTCAGACCGTAAAGCCGCATCAGCGCAAAAGCTGCTTCGCCATCGTAATAGATGATACGGTGCGCGGCTTTCAATGACAGATCGCCGGCGTTCAGCACATGCACAAACCCGCCGCTCTGCGGATCCTGCATAAAACCGATCCCCCGGGCCAGTCGCGCCATCGGTTCAAGATAGCGGCGATCGTCGGTCAGCTCGGTATATTTCGCCATCGCCAGAATGCACACCGCGTTGCCGCCGAGCTTGATTTCATCGCCGGTGTCGACCAGGAAATCGGCGTCGGTGCCGTCAGGCAATGTGTAGGTGCGAATGAAGGTGGTACACAGTGACGCCAGTGCCCGCTCGATTGCCGCGAAGTGCGCCGGGTTTTGCGTGACCTCCCAGCCTTCGAGCAGCGCATAGGTCGAGCTGGCATGGCGCAAGGCGTTGTAGGTCGGGATCGGCCGATCAAAACAGGGGAACCAACCGTAATGGTAACGTCCCGAAGGGGTAACCTGACGCGCCAGATAATCCGTCGACGAGGTAATCATCGGCTCAAGCGCCATGGCCTGCCACTCGGGTAACTGCCGATACCCGCTGTTGCGCCCTTCCGACTCAATGGTCAGCACCTGGGTTCCATCGCAGAACAGCGCGCGGGTGGTGAAACGCCAGACGGACTGGTCCGGTTGAGCGGGCCACTCCACTACCGCACCGAAGCGGCGGCGTGAAAAATAGGCAAGATTTTTGGCGTTCGGCATGGCAACTCCGACATCGCCGTTATAGAGCAGCGCATTGGCGGCAATTTCCTGCTCCAGCATGGCGTAGCGAAAAGCGGGATCGAGGCTCAGACCGAAACGGAAATAGTTGCGTTTGGTTTTGCCGAGGCGGGTTTCCAGATCCTTCCAGCGCAGCGTATCGACCTTATCGACCACATCAATCCGCAGCCAAACGGGGTCTATGCTGCTTTTTTTACGCCACTGCTGTAACGCCTGTGTTCCTTGCTGCCAGGCAAGATCGAAGGTCTTGCCGCAACCCTGTACCACGTGGGCGCGACTTTTGCTGTCGGAGACACTAAAGAAAATGATCCAGGCCGGGCAAAGAGGCGGTTTTGCCGCACTTTCCAGCGTTTCGGTAACCGGGCGGGTTTGCGCAAGTAAGTGACTGAGTGACATGTGACTCCTTAATTGCACCCGGGTATTGCCAGTCAGAAAAATCCTTTAATCATAATAACATTATGAATGGTTACTTGTGTATTCTGTAGATCTATATCTTTCCCCGAGGCGACGCTGTGAAGCGAGGTTGTACACTCTTATTTTTATTACTGCTCCACGTCTTTGCGCATGCCGAAACGCCGCTGCTTTGGAATCAGGCAGCCCACGCACAAAACTGCCCGGTGGGTGACGATGCCGTCTGGGTGCAGTACGCGGGCGGCAGGGCCTGCATTCGCTATTTCAGCGCCGGCAATTTATATGGCGCAGCACAGGTACTGGTAATATTGAAAGGCGACCGGGTATCGCTTATCAAGCGCCCGCCTCAGAGCATCCCGGCCAATACCGCGAGTGCACAGCGCAGCCAGGCGCAGGCCATCCTGCGCCAGAGCGGCATACCAACGGTGATTATCGCCCGCCCTGGCACCTACGGCTCCAGCGGCAACCATTACCGTCGCCGCCAGCAGGAAGAGTTTCTCGCCCTTAACGCCGCGCTGGACGCCATCAAAACGCGCTACGCGCTGCGCCATTTTATCCTCAGCGGGCACAGCGGTGGCGCAACTGCCGCTTCCGCCCTGCTCGCCTTCGGGCGACGAGATATAGACTGCGCCATTCTGACCTCAGGCGCGTGGGGTTTACTGGAGCGGGCCGAACGCATGCGCAAGCAGCATGGCGAAGCCTCCGCGCCCACGCTGGACGGAACGGGTCTTGCCAATCCGTGGGACCCGCTGGACCACATCGACGGTGTGGTGGCCGATCCCGCCCGCTTGATTCTGGTGATCGGCAACCCACAGGACAGCAACACCCCCTTCGACTTGCAGAAACGTTATGCTGATGCCCTGCGTCAACAGGGCCATCGGGTCACGCTTCTCGAGCGGCNNCCCACATCCTCACCCCATCAATTAATATCAGGGAGATACCATGAGCCAGAAACCGACTGCTTCCCGGCTTGACCCGCAGCGCATAACGGGCTGGACGGCTGCCGAACTTGCTCGCTTGCTCCCTGATAGCGAATGGCATAATCCGCCGCCTGCCGACTGGCATGCGGGGGACATCGCCATCGTGCACGACAAGACGGTATTTCCCTCTCCCTGCCTGTTTGTTGCTATTGACGCTGACACCTGGCACCGGGGCTCCGGCAATACCGGTATGTATGCGGGCTGGCATGATACCCACCATGAGCTGGGACGACATGCGACCCGTTACTGTGGGGCGATTGTTCAGCGAAAACTGGCCGATTTACCCGCCGATTTCCCGCAGTTGGTGGTTGGCGACAGCTATCAGGCGCTCCATATCCTGGCGGAAGAGGCACGTCGGCGCCTGAACGGCAAGCTGGTGGCGATAACCGGGACGGTGGGGAAAACCTCTACCAAAGAGATGCTGGAGGCTATCCTCTCACAGGCCATGTCGGTGGTGGTAAGCCGAGGGAACCATAACACCCGCACGGGGGCCTCGGTGACGCTGGCACGCGCGGTGGGTGACCCCGAAGCGGTGGTGATGGAGGTCGCGATCTCCGCTTTATGGATGCGTAACGGCGGCGTGGGACCACGCATTAAGCCGCATATCGTGATCATTACCGAAATCGGTATGACGCAGGTCGGGAAGAATGTCTCCTCATTACATGACGTCGCGCGTTTCAAGTCGCGCATCAGCCATGGCCTGATCCCAGGCGGTTTCGCCATTCTCAACCGGGATATGGCCGAGTATGACACCGTTGCCCTGCGCGTCGCGCGGGATGGCGCACGTATCATCAGCTATGGTTTCAACGCGGCATCGGATGCGCGTATCACCGAATTCACGCCGGGAGATGATGGCAGCCTGATGACGGTGACACTTCGCGGGCAGAGGGTGCGCTTTCGGCTTGCGGTGGCGGGTAAAGGCGGCGCGCTAAACGCGGTGGCGGCGCTGATTGCCGCCGATCTGCTGGGCGTGAGCCTGACGCAAACCATCGGCGGCCTGGAGGCGTATCGCGGTGACGCTCAGCATATGAATTTCTCCACGCTGACCCTCTCTGGCGGGGGCGTCGTAACGCTAATAGATGACAGTTATAACGCCGAATACCTGTCGATGCTTAATGCCTTTGACGTGGCGGCACAACGGGCCAGGAGCACGGGGGGACGCGTTGTTGCGCTGCTCGGACGCATTGTCAATCTCGGTGAGCAAAGCGAGGCTATCCATCGCTCCCTCGCGGCGCCCTTGCTGGAGACAGGCTGCCAGCATGTGTTCCTGCACGGCGAAGAGATGACGGCGTTACGTGATGCCCTTCCGCCCTCCGTCGAAGGCGGCCATTTTCTGATCGCCCCGTCGCTGGTGGAAGCGGCCATTCCGTGCCTGCGCGCAGGGGATGTTGTGCTGGTCAAAGGCAGTGCGCGACATTCCGATTTTCAGGAGGTCGCAGGTCGGCTTAAATCCCGGCTTTCCCCCCTCACCGTTCGCCCTGATGCGAAAACGGCGCGTTTGTTAATTAACCTCACCACCGGTGAGCAGCGGCTGGCGGAAGCGGCAGAGACACCTTTTGCGCCACATTACCTCAGCCAGTTATTGCTGGCCTGCTGCTTCGCCGAACGGCTGGTCCGTCAAAAAGTCACCCTGGAGACGCCCCTCGCCGTCCGGCAGATTTCTGCGGACATTCTCAAGGGCAACCCGGCGCTTGACCTGGCAACGGGGCGTACTTTTTCCCTGAAGTCGTTGCTGCAGGGGATGCTGATGCATAACGCCTGCGATGCCGCCATTAACCTGGCGGAGTCGCTGGCCGGCAGCAGTGCCAAAGCCCTCAGCCGATTACGCAGCCTGACGGCCCAACTTGCGATGACGCAGACGCACATCAATAACGTCTCCGGGCGCGCACGACCAGGGCAACGGACCACGCTTGCGGATATTGCCAGGCTCATGCGTCACTTCCACCTGCGTTACCCGCATCTGCTGGCGTGGTTCGCTGAACACGAAGCGATAATTGGCGAACGCCTGTACCGTAAAACGGGCAATCTTCAGGCCGACGGTAGCGCATGGGGTCAGTTCAGCGCCAGAAACTGGGGGTTCGCGCTGCAGTGGTTCAGGGGCGACCTGTGGCTGGCCTGCGCCGCTGGGGCAGACGACGCCTTCCATCTCGACTATCTGCTGGATGCCTTGTTCACTGAGGTCGATGAGGCTCAGCCTGCCCTCGCCAGTGCCCCGGCGGCAATCACGCTTCCTGAACCTGACGCGACGGTCACGCTGCTGGGGGATACCTATTTTGGCGAGTGGTACAGCCAACGACGCCAGGCGCGTGGCATAGAAGATGCTCTGCAACGCTACGGTTACGACCATAGCTTCGCGGCGCTTGCTCCATTGCTTGCGGGCAGTGATTTTACGCTTGCCAACTTCGAAGCGGCACTGACCACCGACACCCGCGCCAGCCTCGAAGGCCGCAAACCTTTTTGTCTGACCGGATCCCCTACCGCCTCCGTTGCTGCCCTGAAAAAACAGGGTATTCATGCGGTGGCACTCGGCAATAATCACGCAATGGATGCCGGGCTCCCGGGTCTGAAGAGTACGCTGGCAGCCTTTCAGGAAGGCGGTATTCTCTGCGTCGGGGCCGGGTTGAATGCCCGTCAGGCAGAAGCCCCTCTGGTACTTACGCTGGGCAACCGAACGTTCAAAATCTACAGCGCCTACTGGTATCGACCGTATATGGAACAGTGCGCGTTTTATGCCCGGCCACGTCGCGCTGGCGTCGCCTGTCTCAGCGGAGGGTTGCTACAGCAACTGCGGGAGGAGAAGGCGAGCGAAAACCCCGCCACCACCCTCGTTCTCGCCCACTGGGGTCTGGATTATCGCTGGACGACCGCCGGGCAGCGCGCGCTGGCTAAACGGCTCACCCAGGCCGGGGCCGATCTGATTATCGGCTCCGGGCCTCATATGGCTGGCGACGCTGTTCGGATGGGGCAAAGTCTGGTGGTTTACAGCATCGGTAATGGGGTGTTCAACAGCAATGGGGAGTACCAGGCGCGGGGTGTGCCTGCTTACGGTTTTGTCGTCCGCCTGCGGCTCGGCGCTGACGCCCCCCAAATCCAGTTGCTGCCCATTTTCACCGATAATCAGCAGACGTTCTGGCAGCCCCGTCCGGTGAATGAAGCGGAGTTTGACTCTCTCATTACCCACCTGGCCGCGCAGGGAATGCCGATTTTCAGACAGGATCAACCCGGTGACGGCTGGCAGGCGATGACGGTGAACGGTGAGCGAATGCTGACTCTGCCGCTGGACCCACGCTTTGGCCCCCGTTGACCTGAGGAATCCCCGGTAATATTACGTTTTACAGCGATAACATTGCGCGATGAGAACACAACAGTTAAAGCGATGACAGGGTCCGGCTGAAAATCG
>DFPL01000213.1:0-7077 GCA_002377245.1 Enterobacteriaceae bacterium UBA3516 | reverse complement strand
CGGTGGGGCGAGGGGACCGTTCGTGCTCGCATTTATTTGTGGGGATCGCTCAGCCCTCAAGGGAGAGGGAACTGTCCGTGCTCGTATTACTTTATGGGGATTCCTCAGCCAGCTGACGGCCAGGTGTACCGCAAACTCACGCTGTTTTCGCGGGAAGTCAGGTGTGGCAGAAAAAAAATTTCAGCCCACTTTTAATGAAACAGCCCACACAAGCGGCAGCAGCAAGCGTGCATAAATGTGCGATTGATCACGAAATAACCTTACTAATCAAAGCACAAAAATCAGGTTTCAAAGAGGTTACAACGCGTCGCCGAACCGGCATTTATTACCCCACGAAATCAAAGTGTCGCCAAAGCCCGACACTCCGTAAGTAACGGAAAGTATTTGAAAAAAAGCCTCTTGTAAGCCTCCTTTTTTAAGCGTACATTAGCCGCGTTTGGTGTGATACACACCACAAATTCTGAGATGGCGCTGCGGCCAAAGAGAGATAATTCTCATTTTCACTTTGGAGCAGTTTCACCTCTCTATACTCAGTCCTGATCTGGTCATGAATGCATACCTGAGGTATGCGGAGCGATGAAGCGTGAAATATTTCTTTATGGGCATTTCGGTAATGGTCATTGTGTGGGCCGGCACATTCGCCCTGATGATCTGAGCAACGAACAATCAATATAAAAAAACAGGAGCCCATCGGCTCCTGTTCTTATTTGCGTTTGCGGCGCGTGATTATGCCGGGTCGGTATCTTCCACAGCCGGTTTCGCAGAGGACGGGAGAAGACCATCGGCACGGAACATGGCTTTAATTCCCCTCACCGCCTGGCGGATGCGATCGCGGTTCTCGATCAGCGCAAAACGGACGTGCGTATCACCGTAATCCCCAAAGCCGATGCCCGGAGAAACGCAGACTTTCGCGTCCTGCAGCATCTTTTTGGCAAACTCTAATGACCCCATCGCGGCGTATTGTTCCGGGATTTTCGCCCAGACGTACATAGAGGCTTTTGGCATTTCAACCATCCAGCCAGCTTCATGCAGACCTTTCACCAATACATCACGACGACGTTTATATTGCTCGGCAATATCACGGACGCATTGCTGATCGCCTTCAAGAGCCGCAATGGCCGCCACCTGTAACGGGGTAAAGGTTCCATAATCGTGGTAGCTTTTGATCCGCGCCAGCGCATTCACCAGCGTTTTGTTGCCGACCATAAAGCCGATACGCCAGCCTGCCATGTTGTAACTCTTTGACAGGGTAAAGAACTCTACCGCGACGTCGCGCGCACCCGGCACCTGCATGATCGACGGGGCTTTCCAGCCGTCATAAACAATATCGGCATAGGCCAGGTCGTGAACCACCAGCACGTCGTAACGTTTTGCCAGCGCTACCACTTTTTCGAAAAATTCAAGCTCGACACACTGGGCGGTCGGGTTCGACGGGAAGCCGAGGATCATCATTTTCGGTTTCGGGTAACTTTCGCGAATCGCGCGTTCCAGCTCATTAAAGAAGTCGACGCCTTCCACCAGCGGAACAGAGCGCACCTGGGCACCCGCGATGACTGCACCGTAGATGTGGATCGGGTAGCTGGGGTTTGGCACCAGCACGGTATCGCCGTGATCCAGGGTTGCCAGCATCAAATGTGCCAGGCCCTCTTTAGAACCAATGGTCACAATCGCTTCCGATTCCGGGTCGATCTCAACGTCATAACGGTCCTGATACCAGCGTGAAATCGCCCGACGCAAACGCGGAATACCGCGCGAAGTGGAATAACCATGGGTATCCGGGCGCTGGGCAACGGTGCAGAGTTTTTCCACGATATGCGGCGGAGTGGCGCCATCAGGGTTGCCCATACTGAAATCGATAATATCTTCGCCGCGCCGACGCGCAGCCATTTTCAGTTCAGCAGTGATGTTAAAAACGTAAGGGGGGAGACGATCGATACGCGTGAAACGACGTTCAGGACTGAATTCAGCCATAGATTCCTCAGAATAACGTTAGCGCCCGGACCGTCCGAGCGACGCTGCCACGATGGTGGCGTCTTATGAAAATAGCCTGAAAAAAAAGCCGCTGTCGAGAGCTAATCAAAAAATAATTTCGTTGAACAAAAGAGGAACAAATAATTTTTAGATATTACCTTGAACGTACCTTATCCCCAAAGACACCAATATTATTTAACATTTTGATATCAAGAAGATTACCCTTGAGAGATGTCATTTTTACTTACAGGCCTAAAACCTCCTGACGTGCCTCAATCCCCTTTTAAGAAAAGGGTTTTTCCTCATTGAATGAGTGGCGTACTTAACTGGTCATCTGCACTGATGTTTTTTATCATAGCTTTTTCACGCTTTTTACATGAGTTTCCCGTGCACGAAATATTCAACATGCTGCTGGCGGTGTTCGATCGCGCAGCGTTGATGCTGATCTGTCTCTTCTTCTTGATTCGCATCCGCCTGTTTCGCGAACTGCTGCATAAAACTGCCCATACGCCGAAAGAATTACTCGCCGTCACGGCCATTTTTTCCCTGTTTGCGCTGTTCAGTACCTGGTCCGGCGTACCGGTTGAAGGCTCACTGGTCAACGTCCGTATTATTGCCGTGATGGCCGGAGGGATTTTATTCGGCCCCTGGGTAGGCATCATTACGGGCATCATCGCCGGGATCCATCGCTACCTGATTGATATTGGCGGCGTCACTGCCGTGCCCTGCTTAATCACCAGCATCATTGCCGGTATCCTCTCTGGCTGGATTAACCGCAAAATTCCCAAAGCGCAGCACTGGCGGGTGGGGATTATTGCCGGGATGGTATGCGAAACGCTGACCATGACGCTGGTTGTGGTATGGGCACCGACAACCGCGCTGGGCCTGGATATCGTGTCAAAAATCGGTGTCCCGATGATCCTCGGCAGCGTATGCATTGGGTTTATTGTTCTGCTGGTGCAGAGTGTGGAAGGCGAAAAAGAGGCCATTGCCGGACGACAAGCCAAACTGGCGCTGGATATTGCTAACAAAACGCTACCGCTGTTTCGCAATGTGAATAATGAGTCGCTGCGTAAGGTCTGCGATATCATCCGTCGGGATATCGACGCGGATGCCGTGGCCATCACCAATGTGGATCATGTTCTGGTGTATGTCGGCGTAGGTGAAGATAATTATCATGACAATGACGATATTATTAGCCCCACCACCAGGCAGGCGATTGATAGCGGTGAAATCATCATTAAAAACAATGATGAGGCTCATCGCACGCCGGAAATTCACTCCATGCTGGTGATTCCCTTATGGGAGCAGGGCGTGGTGACAGGCACGCTGAAAATTTATTACTGCCATGCGCACCAGATTACCTCCTCCTTGCAGGAAATGGCGGTGGGCTTATCGCAAATTATTTCCACCCAGCTTGAAGTTTCCCGCGCTGAACAGTTGCGTGAAATGGCCAATAAAGCGGAGCTGCGGGCGCTACAAAGTAAAATTAATCCCCATTTTTTGTTTAATGCCCTGAATGCCATCTCCTCGTCTATTCGCCTTAATCCGGACACCGCCCGGCAGCTTATTTATAATTTATCCCGCTATCTGCGCTATAACATTGAATTAAAAGATGATGAGCAGATCGATATTAAGAAAGAGCTCTATCAAATTAAGGACTATATTGCGATTGAGCAGGCGCGTTTCGGCGATAAGCTCACCGTGATTTATGATATTGATGAAGAGGTCAGTTGCGTCATTCCCAGCCTGTTGATTCAGCCGTTGGTGGAAAATGCCATTGTCCATGGTATTCAACCCTGCAAGGGCAAAGGGGTAGTGACCATTAGCATCGCAGAGTGTGGCCACCGGGTACGCATTGCCGTCCGCGATACCGGCAACGGTATTTCACCTGAGATGATTGCGCGCGTAGAGGCTAACGAGATGCCAGGCAACAAAATCGGCCTGCTGAACGTCCACCAGCGCGTGAAGTTGTTATATGGCGAAGGCTTGCATATCAAACGTCTGACGCAAGGCACGGAAATTGCCTTCTATGTCCCGATGCATGCTTCACCCGCAGCGGTGTCTGCGACCCTGTTGCCCTAAGAGATTAATGAATGAAAGTCATCATTGTTGAAGATGAAATACTGGCTCAGCAGGAGCTTAGCTGGCTGATAAAAGAGCATAGCCAGATGGAGATTGTCGGCACATTTGATGACGGGCTGGATGTGCTGAAGTACCTGCAACACAATAAAGTGGACGTCCTGTTTCTGGATATCAATATCCCCTCCCTGGATGGCGTTCTGCTGGCGCAGAACATCAGTCAGTTCGCTCATAAGCCCTTTATCGTGTTTATTACCGCGTGGAAAGAACATGCGGTGGAGGCTTTTGAGCTGGAGGCGTTTGATTACATCCTCAAGCCCTACCAGGAGTCACGGATCATCAGCATGCTGCAAAAGCTGGAAACCGCCTGGCAGCAACAAACCGGTGCCGCCAGCAACCCGGTACCGCGTGAAAATTTGACCATCAATCTGGTCAAAGATGAGCGCATTATCGTGACGAGTATTCACGATATCTATTATGCAGAAGCCCACGAAAAGATGACGTTTGTCTATACGAAGCGGGAGTCCTTCGTGATGCCAATGAACATCACGGAGTTTTGCAGCAAACTGCCCACCGCGCACTTCTTCCGTTGTCACCGTTCGTACTGCGTGAATCTGGATAAAATTCGCGAAATCGAACCCTGGTTTAATAACACCTATATCGTGCGGCTACGGGACCTGGATTTCCAGGTGCCCGTCAGCCGCAGCAAAGTCAAAGAGTTCAGGCAGTTAATGCATCTTTAGAGATAGTAGCCCAGGGTTTGACGCAGGTGCGCACCGGCACCCAGCAGGCCAGGGTTGTCATGGACAATCAGATAAACGGGAATGTCCTGCACGTAGGCTTTAAAGCGCCCTTTGTCTTCAAAGCCGCCACGGAAGCCGGAGGCGGTAAAGAAGTCGAGGAAACGCGGCACAATACCACCGGCGATATAGACGCCACCGAAGGTGCCCAGCGTCAAGGCCAGGTTGCCACCAAATCGTCCCATAATGACGCAGAAGAGCGACAGCGCGCGGCGGCAGTCAGTACAACTGTCGGCCAGTGCGCGTTCGGTGATGTCTTTCGGCTGCAGATTTTCCGGCAGTCGGCCATCCGATTTTACGATCGCCCGGTAGAGATTAATCAGGCCAGGGCCTGAGAGCACGCGCTCGGCGGAAACGTGGCCGATTTCTGCCCGTAACTCTTCAAGGATGATGCCCTCTTCTTCACTGTTTGGCGCGAAGTCGACGTGGCCGCCTTCGCCCGGCAGACTGACCCAGCGTTTATCAACATGCACCAGATGCGCAACACCCAGCCCGGTGCCCGCGCCGTAGACGGCGATCGGTTTGCCTTCCACCGCATCCCCCCCACCAAACTGAATCAGATGATCTTTATTGAGCATCGGAATCGCCATGGAAACAGCGGTGAAGTCGTTGATGATTTCCAGATGAGCGAAACCCAGGTGGGTTTTCATCTCTTCGATAGAGAATGCCCAGGTGTGGTTGGTCATCGCCACCCAGTCACCGGTAATCGGGCAGGCAATGGCAATGCTGCCATCTTCCACGCTGACATCATGCTCGGTCAGATAGACACGAACCACCGCTTCGAGGCTAGGATAAACCAGCCCGGAATAGGTTTTGGCGCGGGAGATTTCCCCCGAGTTGACGTCACATAACGCCAGACGCGCGTTAGTGCCTCCTACATCACCTACCAAAGCATACTTTGTCATTCTTCTACTGCTCCGCTAAAGTCAAAATAACTCTTTGGCACACTCTAAATTCAAGGCACGATAACAACAACGACATGAATAAAAGCACCCAAGGATTATAGATCTTCATCACAGAATAACTTTATCGTTTCAGCAACATTTGCACTATTAGCATCTGTCTGAGCGTGCAAAGTAAAGATCGCCATTTTTTACAAGGACATCATCATGCTCCATCCGCGAGCCAGAACGATGCTGCTGTTGGCCCCTCCCGCGCCGATTATTGGCGTCGCCTCCAGCCTGATTCTGATTGTGATCATGAAAGTTGCCGCCGTATTACATTCGTTACTGTGGACGTCATTACCTTCCACAGTTGGCCTCAACGCGAGTTCTCCGACCTGGGTGATTTTAATCCTGCCCTTAACCGGCATGTCCGTGGGGCTGGTGATCCGCTACAGCCCTGGCCATGCCGGGCCGGATCCGGCGACCGAGCCGCTGATTGGCGCGCCAGTCGATACGGCCGCCCTGCCCGGGCTGATCATCGCTCTGATTATCGGCCTGGCGGGGGGCGTCAGCCTCGGGCCAGAGCATCCGGTGATGGCGGTGAATATCGCCCTCGCCGTTGCCGTGGGGTCGCGTATATTGCCCCGGGTTAACGCTTTGGACTGGACCATTCTCGCCCGGGCGGGCACCATCGGCGCGCTGTTCGGCACACCCGTTGCGGCGGCGCTGATATTTTCCCAGACCCTGAGCGGCAATGTCGACACCCCCCTCTGGGATCGCCTGTTCGCCCCGCTGTTGTCTGCCGCCGCGGGTGCCCTGACCACCAGCCTGTTTTTTCATCCCTACTTTTCATTGCCCATCGCCCATTACAGCCAGATGCAGCTGGCCGATATCTTTAGCGGGGCGATTGTTGCCGCCATCGCCATCGCGCTGGGGATGGTGGCGGTCTGGTGTCTGCCGCGCCTGCACCGGCTGATGCATCGCCTGAAGCATCCGGTGCTGATCCTGGGGATGGGTGGACTGATTATGGGGATCCTCGGCGCTGTCGGGGGGAACATTACGCTGTTTAAAGGGCTGGATGAGATGCAGCAGATGGCCTTCAGCCAGGTGTTCACCGTCTCCGATTACCTGCTTTTTGCGCTGATCAAACTGGCGGCGCTGGTGGTGGCAGCGGCCTGCGGTTTTCGCGGAGGACGGATTTTCCCGGCGGTGTTTGTCGGCGTTGCCCTGGGGCTGATGCTGCATGAGCACGTTGAGGCGGTTCCGGCGGCGATCACCATCTCCTGTTCGATTCTGGGACTGGTGCTGGTTGTTACCCGGGATGCGTGGCTGAGCCTGTT
>DFPL01000212.1 GCA_002377245.1 Enterobacteriaceae bacterium UBA3516 | reverse complement strand
AATCGAGCCTCAACTTCGCCCGCCCCCGGACAACCCGACGCAACGCCTGGCGAGGATGGTGTCCCGCCGCCGACAGCTTGTGGACAACCGGACGATGGAGCAGAGCCGCCACGGTACCTTCGATGACGTCTTTATCCGGGCGGGGATAAAACGGCATATCGACTGGCTGAATGGCGAGATAAAAGACGCAGATGACGACATTGACCGGCAGATAAAAGTGATGCCGTTGTGGCGGGAAAAAGTGAAGCTGCTGGAAGAGGTGAAGGGTATCGGGAAGACCACGCTGGCGGTGCTGCTGTCGATGTTACCGGAGCTGGGAAAACTGAGCAGAAGAAAGATAAGTGCGCTGGTCGGCGTGTGCCCGTATGCAAGGGACAGTGGCAAAATGAAAGGGAAACGCTGTATCTGGGGCGGGCGAAGCGCCGTGCGGGCAGCGATGTATATGGCGGCGATGTCAGCCGTGCGTTACAACCCGACCATCAGGGCGTTCTTTGAGAGGTTAAGAGCCAACGGAAAACCGTACAAGGTCGCCATGACTGCCTGCGTGAGGAAACTGGTGACTATCCTGAACGCTATGGTGCGTGACAATACAAAATGGGCGACAGATTAACTGCCACCCGTTGACTTTGAACACAGCTGCTCTCCCCGAAGGGGCGAGGGGACCGATCCCCGGTGGGAGAGTCCGGGGTGAGGGTATCAGCCCACACACATCACAGAGACTGGTGCTTAGTCTCGTGAGTCAGAATCAAGGCGATAAGCGTCAGCGCTGCCATTGCCGCCAGGTAAATCCCCACATACATCAAACCGTAATTCGCCTGCAGCCAGGTTGCGATGTATGGCGCAACAGAAGCCCCCAGAATCGACGACACGTTGTAAGAGAAGGATGCCCCGGTGTAGCGGACTTCGGTCGGGAACAGCTCCGGCAGCAGCGCGCCCATCGGACCAAAGGTCAGCCCCATCAGGCTCAGGCCTATCAGCAGGTACGCCATCACCAGCGCCGGATTACCAGAGCCCAGCAGCGGCGGGAAGACAAACAGCGCAAAGAGAATGATCAGCGAGGTAATCACGATCATGCTCTTACGGCGACCGTATTTATCCGCCAGCAAACCGGCAATGGGCACCATCACGCCAAAACCAATCACCGCCATCATCAGCATCCACAGCACTTCGTTACGCGGCAGGCCCAGCCCGGTCGGTGAGGTACTGAAGGTCATGGAGTAGACGGTCATGATGTAGAACAGCGTATAGGTCGCCAGCATAATGAAGGTGCCGAGCACCGTCACGCGCACGTGTTTGGTCAGCAGGGTGCCCAGCGGTACTTTCACCTGTTTTTTCGCCGCGGCGATTTTGGCGAAGACCGGGGTCTCATGCAGCGAGACGCGCACATACAGGCCAATCAGCACCAGCACGGCTGAGAAGATAAAGGGTACACGCCAGCCCCAGCTCATGAACTGCTCGTCGGTCAGCAGCCAGGAGAGCAGCAGGAAGGTACCATTGGCAAAGAAGAAGCCAATCGGTGCGCCTAACTGCGGGAAGGAGCCATACAGCGCGCGTTTACGTGGCGGGGCGTTCTCGGTTGCCAGCAGGGCAGCACCACCCCATTCGCCGCCGAGGCCCAGACCCTGACCAAAACGGGCCAGCGCCAGCAGCAGTGGTGCCATCACGCCAATGGATTCATACGTCGGCAGCAGGCCAATCAGTACGGTTGAGATCCCCATCGTCATCAGTGAGGCGACCAGGGTGACTTTACGCCCCACGCGATCGCCAAAGTGACCAAAGACCGCTGAACCAATCGGACGCGCCACAAAAGCAATAGCAAAGGTCGCCAGTGACTGGAGCGTTGCCGCCGTTGGATCACCCTGCGGGAAGAAGATATGGGGGAAAACGATGACCGCCGCAGTGGCATAAATATAGAAGTCGAAGAACTCGATGGCGGTGCCAATCAATGAAGCAATAACGACTTTACTGCGTGAGTTTACCGGTGGGTTTTCCTGCTCGTTGTCTAAAGTTGTTGCTGTGGCTTGCATAAAATTTTCTTATTTTTGGGCGAACGGACGACCATATTAGTCATAGCAAAAGCGACATTTCAATCTGTAACAAGGGGCCACGGTGGGGGAAAAAGCGGCAAAAAGCGGATAATTTTCAGACTTGCGTTTTCTCTTCTATGAAATGCTTCACAAATTTTTAATATTAGAATTTAAAACTAGTTTTAGGTTAAATAAAAGTTACGGCTTGGTTATTCATGCTGAAATGATGAATCGGGCTGATATATTCAGCCCGATGAAGGATTTAACGGTGGGATTTGCCCGGCATACGCGGATCGTCTTTGTACTGCGCGGTCGCAATCCAGGCGGCGCAGAACAGCGTCAGGCGGGCAAAGAAGTAGAAGAAGGCCATCAGACCGAGCACTGAACCAAAGGCGGCACCGGAGGGCGATTTCACCAATGACGGCAGCGTCCAGGTCATAATGATCTTAATGACTTCAAAACCGATAGCGGCAATCAACGTACCGCGAATCAGGGCTTTTTTACGCGGACGGTGACGCGGCAGTCGCCAGAATATCCAGAAGAACAGCAGATAGTTGGCACAAATAGAAATAGCCAGACCGATAAGCTGCCAGGCCGGTTTCAGCCATTCGATATAGTCCAGATAGAGCGCCGAAATGATCATCTGCTGCGCTGAGCCGGCAATGGATGTAATCGACAGGGTGATAATGAGCGCTATCAGCAGGCCAATCAGCGAAATAAAATCTCGAAAATACTTCACCCAAATCTTCTCATCATCCTGGGGGGTACCCTCCCAGGTATCCCGCGATTGGGCGCGGATAGCTTCGCGCAGGTTACCCATCCAGTTGACCCCGGAATAGAGGGCGATGGCCAGCCCGACAATCCCCACGGTGGTACGCTGCTGCACGGCGGTGCTGATGGTGCTTTTCAGCGTGGCAGCAAGCGTCGGGTCGTTTACGTTCGTCAGGATCTTATTAAAGATGTCCTGAAGCAGCGTGGGGTGTGAGGCAAGAATAAAACCCGCCGCCGCGAACGACACCATCAGAATCGGGATCATCGACAGAAATGAAAAGTAGGTGATGGCGGCCCCAAACTGATTGCCCATACGATCGTTAAAACGTTCAGTGGCACGAATCATGTGCGCCACCATCGGGCGACGCTGCACTTTCTGCGCCACGTGGGCCACGGTCTCCAGCGGTGAGCGACCGTCACCGTCGTCCGAACCGTCACTGGCTTTCTTTTCAGACGGTTCTGACGTCTCCATTTTTCTGACTGGCTCGTATTCCAGGTCCTGAGTCGGACGTTTTTCGCTGTTTTCCGGCGTCATCAGTGCTTATTTCCTTTGTTTATTCGTGATTACGTAAAATTATAGCCTGCCTCTAATCAACGTAGTCTTTCATCACCCCGGCCAGCCACTCCATAAACAGGCGAACGCGGCGTGAGAGGTTGCGACGGTGAGGATAAATGAGTGAGACCGGCATCGGCTCAGCGCGGTACTGGGGTAAAATTTCCACCAGCTTTTTGCTGCGCAGGGCGTCACGCACGCCGATGCGCGGTACCTGAATAATCCCCAATCCAGCCAGGCAGGCGGCATGGTAAGTATCGGTGCTGTTGACGGTCAGCACCCCGCCGGTTTTGACCCAGGTGGTCTGATTGTCTCGCCAGACTTCAAAACCCTGCGGACGCACCCCAAGATTGAGCGTGTAATGCACCACGGCGTGAGAGGAGAGATCCTCCAGGGTTTCCGGGTAGCCGAAGCGCGCCAGATAGTCGGGGCTGGCGCAATTGATTATCGACAGCTTGCCCAACTGGCGGGCAATCAGCCCGGAATCTCTCAATGCGCCGACGCGGACCACGCAATCAAATCCTTCGCGAATAATATCCACCAGCCGATCGCTACTGCTGAGCTCCAGCTCAATGCCGGGGTACTGCTGCAGGAAAGCAGGCAGTCGCGGAATGACGAGATTTTTCGCCACCGCAACGGGCATATCCACCCGTAGTCGACCGCTGACGCTGGCGGGATCATGCAGGAACAGGCCATCGAGCTCATCCATGTTGGTCAGTAAATCTTTTGCCCGTTCGTAATAGACCATGCCGTCCTGGGTCAGTTGCACGCGCCGTGTTGTACGATAAAGCAGCTGTGTGCCGAGCTGGTTTTCCAGCGCCTGAATTTGCCGCGACACGCTCCCTTTGGGCACGCCCAGAGAGTCCGCAGCACGGGAAAAACTCTCCAGTTCCGCAACGCGAATGAACAGTTGCATTGCATAAATTTTATCCATTTCATGCCCCTATTGTTGTTCATAGTGAAACAGTGAAGCGTATTTCAGTGACTTTATTGTTTTACCATCAGCTAATAAGCTTTTTCTACAGTGAACAACAGACGAAAACGAGGTTTCTCATGACACAACGTATCGCTTTAATTACCGGCGGCAGCCGTGGGCTGGGGAAAAGTGCGGCATTAAAGCTGGCAGCGCGCGGAACGGGGATCATCCTGACTTACAACAACAACGTGCAGGCGGCTCAGGAAGTCGTTGAGGAAATCACGCGTAAAGGCGTGAAAGCGGTGGCATTGCGCTTAAACGTCGGCGATACGGCAGGCTTCGAGGTTTTTGCTCAACAGGTGAAGGAGCAGCTGAATACCGTCTGGGGTCGGGAGTCGTTTGATTATTTATTGAACAACGCCGGCATTGGCATTACGGCGCCCTTTGCCGAGACCAGCGAAGCGCAGTTTGATGAATTAATGAACATCCATCTGAAAGGGCCTTTTTTCCTCACCCAGCGCCTGCTGCCGCTACTGGCCGACGGGGGACGCATTCTGAACGTTTCCAGCGGCCTGGCGCGTTTTGCCCTGCCGGGCTATGCCACTTACGCGGCGATGAAAGGGGCGATGGAGGTGCTGACCCGTTATCAGGCCAAAGAGCTTGGGGGGCGCAGGATCTCCGTGAATATCATCGCACCGGGGGCAATCGAGACCGATTTCCGCGGTGGGGAAGTGCGCGACAACCCGCAAATCAACCAGCACATTGCTTCGCAAACAGCGCTTGGCCGCGTGGGTAAACCGGACGATATCGGCGATGCCATGGCGGCATTACTGAGTGATGACCTGGCGTGGATGAATGCTCAGCGTGTTGAAGTGTCAGGCGGGATGTTCCTGTAAAAACGGGCCGGGTAGTGATGACCCGGCACGGTTTTTCTGCAAGATTACTGTTTCTGGAAGTGGGTAACCTTAACGCGGGCAGGTTTCTGCTTCGCGTCGAGTGACCCGCTAATGCCGACCAGATGATCCGGGGAAACCTGGCGACCATCAAAGATAGCCATCGGGATATGCACCTCTATTTGCCCGGTTTTATCCCTGAATTCATACACATCTTCACCGATTTTACGCACTAAGTTGCCGCGTAAAGAGACGGAGGCACCATCGTGCATCGCTTTCGCCTGCTCCACGGTCATGGAACGGGCATCTTCCATGCCACGGTAGCCCTCATCCATTTTATGCGGTGCGGGTGGCGCTTTATCCGCTTTAAGTCCCGGTGATTCTTCTGCGAATGCTGTCATGGAAAACAGTGCTGCTACGGCTGTTGCCAGCAGAATCTTCTTCATAAGCTCGCCTCACGATCAGTAAAACACTGGCTAAGCCTGGCACAGCATGCTGAGGATGACAGGTGAATTATCTGGTTTCGCGGTATTCATGGTGCAGCAGGCCAAATAACCAGTCATTCTGCCAGCGGCCATCCAGCCAGAAGGCTTCACGCAGTTCGCCCTCTTGCACGAATCCCACCTTCTCCAGCAGCCGCTTTGAGGCGCTATTTCCCGCCGTTACGGTCGCGACCAGTCGACGAATGCCGCCCGCGGTGAATGCGTAACGACAGACAGCATGCAGCGATTCAAGACCGTAGCCTTTTCCCTGTGCATGCGACGCAAACAGGAACCCCACTTCGGCGCAGTCTGGCTCGCGATGAATGTAACCCGTGACCCCAAGCGGTGTTTGCGTCTCGCTGTCGCGTACCACCAGACAGAGCCAGTGTTCGCAGCCAGGCGACCAGACGGGAAGCCGGGCCTCGAATGCTTCACGGATCGCCTCTGGCGGGCGATGTGCCGCGACAAATCGCATCACCTGTTGATCCTGTTGCAAGGCGAGAAAAAAGGGCCAGTCGGCGTCCACCAGCGGGCTGCATTCAAGGCGAGAAGTGTTCAGCATTGGCATCGTGATGCTCCAGAGATTTTTGTTATGTTAATACCGCCGTCACTGATAATAATCATTAAGTGGTCTATGTTTTTAACTACTCATAAATAAAGAAAATTTAACGCTCACACGCGTTAGTTAATTATTTCTCTGGTTGTACTTAAAGGAAAAGAATGACCCGTAATGCACCGCTTAGTCTGAGTGAACAATTTGACGAATGTGTTGGTGTTATTCGTCTGGCATCCACTGAAATTTTACTGTTATTAAATGCCCATTTTGAGGAAGGCAAGGATCCCCGCTGGTTTCTGGAACAACTCGATATCGCCCGGCTGAGCCTGGGCGGTTGGGGCGCAGTGGCAAAACGCTTGAAACTGAACGATGCGGAGTTAACGCAATTCACGCTGCAATTACGCCACTTACAGCAGGTTGTGCCGCATTTTGAAAAAGGGCAGAACGTCAGTGAGAATCAGCTGATTGCGGCGTTACGTTTTGTGCGCGCGTTGGAACACTTGCGCATGAAGCAGCCTTTGCTGACCTATAACACGACCCTTCACGTGAAGAGTGGAGGCCAGGAGCAGGGGCTAACGCAGCTACGGGCGCTTGAGCTGATGATGAAGTCGCTGATTAATCACGCCTGGCCTGAAAACTTACGCTTACGTAACCATCTGAAAACCCGGTTCGGGGCTGACAACGTGCGCCGCTGGCTGAAAATCGGCGAGGATGACGACGTTCTCAGCGGCATGAAATTCAGTGAACTGGCCTCGCTGTTAGTGGACAGAAAAGAGTTCAGTCAACATTACGCCCGGCTCTTTAACGACACGGCGGTATTAAACCTGTTCCTTGAGCCGCGTAAAACGTTGCAGACGTTCCTCGACGATATTCGTCAGATCCGCAGCACCGTGGTGGCAGGGCAGCCTTTAACCAGTAACCAGCTCACCTTGCTGGATAATTATTACCCGCAAATCACCGGCCCCGTGCAGCGTGCGTGGGAAGAGGGGCGAATCACCATTAATCCCGCAGGTTTGATGAAAGAGGCGGGAAACGGCTTAGAGGCTTTTTGGGAGCATGCGCGGACAAAAGATCGCGCAGCGGGAGGGGACGCAATGCAAATTCGCGGTGATATCGAGAAACCGGAAAAACGCGCTGCACGAACGCGTGAGCAGCGTGAACAGATGCTGTCGAAAATATTATGGGGTGCCGTGGGCGTTGTGGTGCTGATGATGGCCGTGGGCGCCTTTTTCATGTTCAGCGACGCTTCTCTCACCTCTTCAGCACCGCTGGGTCGGGAGAGCCGCATCACGGTACCGATTTCGCAGGATAAAGAAAAAGTCACCCCCAAAGAGGAACTGAGTCGGCTGGGGATCCCGCGTGATGAAAGCAACTTCCGTTCAGCTATCGACCGCAACGATACCCGTGTCGTCTCGCTGTTCCTGAGCACCGGTATGCCGTGGAAGCTCTCCTGGACCGAACAGGCGCTGGCGAACAATTACACTGACGTGCTGGATATGCTGCTGCGCTACCGCCTGCAAATGGAAGAGAATCGCCCCTGCCGTCGCTTTATTGAGAACATGGCGCATGAGATGTCGGCGGGTGCGCGGCTGAACGCCGTGCGTAAAAATCTGCTTCAGGCGTTTTGTACCTCAACGCCCGTGGTCAATCGTCAGCGGTATGAAATGGAACAGGCGCAACTGCGTTATAAAGCTACGCCCGGCGATGACACCAAAAAATGGGCGGATATTCAGTCCGCTATTTATGACGCCATCGACTGACGGATAGCCGGGGGGCTACGGCTCCCCGTACAGACCAATCAGGCGGCGTACCACGCCGTTTGTCCAGCCAAAGCCATCCTGTAGCGGGTATTCACCCCCGCCCCCTTCACGCGGCGTACCGCTCGCGATGTGGTACTTCTCGATGAGCTTGTGGTGATTCTGGTAAAAATGATTCACGGTGCGCAGCCAGTTGCGGGCAATCTCATCACCCAGGGCGTCATTGCCATACAGCTTGAAGCCCTGAATCGCCATCCATTGCAACGGTGCCCAGCCGTTGGGTTTATCCCACTGCTCGCCGGTTTCATACTCGGTCGCCAGTATACCGCCGGGGGTTAACAGACGGGTGGTCACTGCCTCAGCAATCCGTTCGGCCTGCTCATGGGTAACCATGCCAACGTACAGCGGCACAATGCTGGCAGCAGAGAACAGCGCCATCTCTTCGCGGCGCCAGTCGTAGTCGCGGAAGCAGCCTTTTTCATCGTCCCACATGTAGCGGTTTACCGCGGCGCGACGATCGCTGGCCTTCTGGCGGAATTCGCTTTCTCGTTCACGGTCACCTTTCAACCCGGCGATGTTGGCAATGGCGCTTTCCAGTTTAAACAGGAAGGCGTTCAGGTCGATGGGGATGAACTGGGTCGTGCGAATACTGGCCAGGCGGTGCGCATCCCGCAGCCAGCGTGACGAGTAGTCCCAGCCTGAAGCCGCCCCGGCTCGCAGATCGCGATACACTTCGTTAGCCGGGCGGCTGGAGTGTTTCGCGGTTTCCACATCTTCCAGCCACGACTCATCACGCGGGGTATCACGGTCGTCCCAATAACGGTTGAGCAATGAACCATCCGGCATACGCACCACGTGGCGGTAAGCCTGGTTGAGCGACAGCGACTCTGCGCCGTCCATCCAGAAGTCATACTCCATCAGCAGGTGTTCAAGATAACGTCGCGCCCCGCGCACGCCATCCTCTTCGAACAGTTCCACCATCAGGGCAAACACCGGCGGCTGGGAACGGCTGAGGTAGTAAGTACGGTTGCCGTTGGGAATATGGCCGTAGCGCTCAATCATCCACGCGAAGTTATCCGCCATACAGCGCAGCAGGTCGTCACGACCGCTCTCCGCCAGCCCCAGCATGGTGAAGTAGGAGTCCCAGTAATAGGTTTCACTGAATCGCCCGCCGGGCACGATATAGGACTGCGGCAACGCCAGCAGAGAAGACCAGGGAATGTGATCTTGCGGTTCACGCGTGAGCACCGGCCACAGCTGATCGATATGCTCTTTCAGGGTATTACCCGGATCGGACACATACTCTTTGCTGTAGTCTTCAGGCATCCAAAAATGGGCCTTCACGAACTGGCGCAGGTCAAAGCCTGGCTTGCGTTTAATTTTGCGATAGCGAATCAGAATGTCGAGCGGATCCATTTTCGGCGCGCAGTCAGGGAAGGTTTTACTGTCGGTAAAAATACGTGCTGACTGCACATTCTCAAACAGCTCCAGATAACGATCGGCAGGGGTGAGCGCATCCGACGCAGGCAGCCCTTCGATCATTTCTGGCTCCGGCTCCGCCTCGATCATCTCTTCCAGTTTTAACTCGCAAGGGTCGATTTCGTAGCGGGCTTCTTCTTCGAGCCCAAATTCTACGGATTCAGCGCTGTGAAGTTTCTGGTTTAACATAGAGATACTGGCCTCCGGATGTCGTCGTAACAGAATACGGGTGTTTCCCGGCTATTATCTAAGCTTAGACATTCGCTTCGATATGTGGGGATAAAGTGTGCTACAGATCACGTTTTTATATCTACCCTGAAAGTTCTGATACTATTTAACCTTTTGATTGGAAAGAAGATATAAGGTTGATGTGCCAGCTTTTTTCAGATTAATCATTTTGCAACGATTTATGAACCTTGTGAGGTTATGCAAAGTTTATCGTATTTGACTGAACCTGCTCGCTAGCAGAGCATTTATGTTCAATAAATCTCCTCACTGACCGGAGTGATTGTGCGTATTATCCCCGTTACGCTTGCGCAGTGCCTCACCATCCGCCATCAGGTTTTATGGCCGCATCTCCCCAGGGAGGCTTCCCTTGTTGAAGGTGACGATAACGCGCTGCATTTTGGCGTACAGCACGCCGATGGGATCGTGAGCTGCCTTTCCGTGTTCCAGCGCGATGCCACCACCTGCCAGATTCGTAAATTCGCCACGCTGCATGCCTGTCAGGGGCAGGGCTTTGGCGGTTTTCTGTTTCAGTCAGTACTGGAGAGAATGGCGGAAGGGGGGATTAAACACGTCTGCCTGGATGCGCGAACGTCAGCGACGGGGTTCTATAAAAAGTTTGGCTTTATCTCTGAAGGGGAGACCTTCTTTAAGCAGGGCGTGGAGTATGTGCGGATGACGCGGGAGTGAGGGAAAGTTGCCCCTCACCCTGGCCCTCCC
>DFPL01000193.1 GCA_002377245.1 Enterobacteriaceae bacterium UBA3516 | reverse complement strand
ACCTGGTCATAACGCGGACGCGGTAACGCTGCGCGAATCAAAATGAACATCATCATAAAGAACGCGGTTTTGATCGCGAACCAGATGAATGGCGGTAAGAACGGACCGTGCCAGCCACCGAAGAACAACGTGACCATCAGTGCAGAGATGGTGACGATACCGATGTATTCCCCCACGAAGAACAGACCGAACTTCATACCGGAATATTCGATGTGGTAACCATCGGCCAGTTCCTGCTCAGCTTCCGGTTGGTCAAACGGATGGCGGTGACACACCGCCACGCCTGCAATGGCAAAGGTAATAAAGCCAAAGAACTGCGGGACAACGTTCCAGATATCCGCCTGGTTATTGACGATATCGGTCATGTTGAATGAACCGGCTTGCGCCACCACGCCCATCAGGGAAAGTCCAAGAAACACTTCGTAGCTCAGGGTTTGCGCAGACGCACGCATGGCCCCCAGCAGCGAGTATTTGTTGTTACTCGACCAGCCCGCGAACAGCACCGCATACACCGCAAGGCCTGCCATCATCAGGAAGAAGAGGATCCCGATGTTGAGGTCTGCGACCACCCAGTTCGGGCTGACCGGCACAATGGCGAAGGCCAGCAGCAGCGAGGTGAAGGCGATAACCGGCGCCAGGGTAAAGATCATGCGGTCCGTGAATTTCGGAACCCAGTCCTCTTTAAAGAACATCTTGATCATGTCGGCGACGATCTGGAGTGAGCCACCCCAACCCACGCGGTTCGGTCCATAACGGTTCTGGAAGAGACCCAGCAGACGACGCTCACCGAAACTCATCAGCGCGCCGCAGGTGACGACCACCAGCAATATGACGACCGCTTTCAGGATGCTTAACAGAATGTCGATAACATCCGGTGTTAACCAACTCATGCTTGCGCCTCCTGCAGATTTTCAAGACGAGCACCGGCAAGCACCGGGGCAATGCCTGGCATCCCCATCGGTAGACCTACCTGCCCTGCCGTCAGCCCCTCGGAGAGTTCAAGCGGAAGGCTGAGCGTCTGACCGTCGTAGCTAAAGGAAATACGCGCACCGGCATTCACGCCCAACTTCGCGGCATCCGCCGGGTTGAGTTTGATGTACGGCTGCGGCATACGGCTCTGGAAGACCGGAGAACGCTGGGACATCTCATCACTACCAAACAGATGGTAGTAAGGTGCGATGCGCCACTGTCCGTCCTGCGCTTCAAAACTTGCCGGCACGTTGGTGAAGTAGTCCAGACCAGTTTCTGAGGCTTCGATCAGACGCACGCCCGGATCGCCATGACGCAAGTGACCACCCACCTCAGCCTGGAATTTGTTCCATGCCTGCGGGGAGTTCCAGCCTGGCGCCCATGCGAACGGAATCTGCGAGCGCGGAGCGGATGGCTGGTTGTTCCCTTCCATTGAGAAGGCGAACATGGTGTCTTTGTCCTGCGGCTGACGCGGTTCGTGAACGCTGATGTTGGCGCGCATGGCGGTACGACCGCTGTAGCGGTGCGGCTCACGCGCCAGTTTCTGGCCGCGAATGCGGAAGCTTGCATCCGGTGCGGCATCTTTGATACCTGCCAGGTGCGGCAACGCAGCAACGGCAGCGTCAATCACATGGTCAAGCTGCGTCCAGTCCACTTCACGGTTTTCCACCGTGCTGTGCAGGGAGTGCAGCCAGCGCCAGCTTTCCAGCATGATCGTTTTATTGTCGTAGTAAGACGGGTCATACACCTGGAAGAATCGCTGTGCGCGGCCTTCGTTATTAATGACCGTACCGTCACTTTCAGCAAAGCTTGCTGCAGAGAGCACCAGATGCGCATGGTCCATAATCGCCGTACGCTGATGGTCAATCACCATCACCAGCGGGGCTTTGGCCAGTGCAGCGTTCACGCGGGTAGCACTCGCATGGCGATGCAGATCGTTTTCCAGCACCACGACAGCATCTGCCGCACCGCTTTCCAGCTCGTCCAGGGCCTCATCCAGAGAACCGCCACCGATCAGGCCGAGACCGACGCTGTTGGTGGAACGGGCAATCATGGTCACACCGACGTCGGAACCGCGCGCTTTCAGTGCTTTCGCAACGTTTGCTGCAGCCTGAATAACATCAACGCTACCATTGTTGGTCCCGGAGATGATCAGCGGTTTCTTCGCGCCGGCCAGCGCCTGAACCACAACATCGATTTTGTTCTGCAGGTCGCGGCTGATGCCGTCTACCGCCGGTGCGTTTTCATCAAGCGCATGAGCGATGGCAAAGCCGAGGCGCGCCTGATCTTCCACCGGGGCACGATAGGTCCATGCGGCGATGTCGTCCAGACGGGTGTCATCCACGTTGGTCACGAACAGCGGGTGCTTCGCGCGCTGACCAATGTTAAGGATCGCCGCAATCTGCCAGTCGGCCACTTTCTGGGCCGCGGCCATTTCACGTGCTTTGCCTTTCACCGCCTGACGTACCGCCAGGGCAACGCGTGCGCCGGTTTGAGTGATGTCTTCACCCAGCACCAGCACGGCATCGTAAGATTCAATCTCGCGCAGCGTTGGGGTACGAATACCGCCTTCGCGCAGCACTTTCAGCATCATCTGCAGACGTTCTTGTTCACCTTTAGCGATACCGGTATAGAAGTTTTCCGCCCCAACCAGCTCACGCAGCGCAAAGTTGCTTTCAACGCTGGCACGTGGGGAGCCAATACCAATGACTTTTTTGGACTGACGCAGAATGTCCGCCGCACCCTGCATCGCCTGCTCGGCATTCAGCGTGATGATGTCATCACCACGGCGCTGAACCGGCTGACGCGGTCGGTCTTTCAGGTTCACGTAACCATAGCCAAAACGACCACGGTCGCAGAGGAAGTAGTGGTTAACGGAACCGTTGAAGCGGTTTTCAATACGGCGCAGTTCACCATAACGCTCACCCGGGCTGGTGTTACATCCGAGCGAACACTGCTGGCAGATGCTTGGCGCAAACTGCATGTCCCATTTACGGTTGTAACGCTCGGAGTGCGTTTTGTCGGTGAAGACACCGGTCGGGCAGATTTCGACCAGGTTGCCAGAGAACTCGCTTTCCAGCGTGCCATCTTCCGGGCGGCCGAAGTAGACGTTGTCATGTGCGCCATAAACGCCCAAATCCACACCGTCTGCATAATCTTTGTAGTAACGCACGCAGCGGTAACAGGCGATACAGCGGTTCATTTCGTGAGAGATGAACGGCCCCAGATCCTGATTACGGTGAGTACGCTTGGTGAAACGATAGCGGCGGAAGCTATGACCGGTCATCACCGTCATATCCTGCAGGTGGCAGTTGCCCCCTTCTTCACAGACCGGGCAGTCGTGTGGGTGGTTGGTCATCAACCACTCCACGACGCTTTCGCGGAACTGCTTCGCTTCTGCATCGTCAATAGAAATAAAGGTGCCTTCAGTGGCGGGTGTCATACACGACATCACCAGGCGACCACGCGTGTCTTCCGCGTTCTGATATTGCTTCACCGCACACTGGCGGCAAGCACCGACGCTGCCCAGCGCCGGGTGCCAGCAAAAATACGGAATATCAAGGCCGAGGCTCAGACATGCCTGTAACAGGTTGTCTGCACCGTTGACCTCATATTCTTTGCCGTCTACATGAATCGTAGCCATTAGCATGCTTCCAAATTAGAAATTTAACTCACCAGCGCGCTTTCAAGAGGTTCGGCTGAATACCGCCAATGGCATTGGTATTGCTGAACTGCTGCTTGATGCCTGCTTCGAATTCTTCACGGAAATATTTGATCGCGCTCTGCAGCGGCTCAACGGCGCCTGGCGCATGCGCGCAGAAGGTTTTACCCGGCCCAAGGAAACGACACAGTTGCTCAAGTGTCTCGATATCCCCCGGCTGGCCTTCGCCACGCTCAAGCGCTCGCAGAATTTTCACGCTCCACGGCAAACCGTCACGGCAGGGCGTACACCAGCCGCAGGACTCACGGGCGAAAAACTCTTCCAGGTTACGCACCAGCGGCACCATGCCAATCTCGTGGTCAACCGCCATTGCCAGCGCCGTACCCAGACGGCTGCCCGCTTTACCGATGCTTTCAAATTCCATCGGCAGGTCAAGGTGAGATTCGGTCAGGAAGTCCGTCCCTGCCCCACCCGGCTGCCAGGCTTTAAATTTCAAGCCGTCGCGCATGCCACCCGCGTAATCTTCAAGAATTTCACGTGCGGTGGTGCCAAACGGCAGCTCCCACAGGCCCGGATTCTTGACGCGGCCTGAGAAGCCCATCAGCTTGGTGCCGGCATCTTTACTGGTCGAAATGTTCTGGTACCACTCCACGCCGTTCGCCAGAATTGCCGGCACGTTACACAGGGTTTCGACGTTGTTTACGCAGGTCGGTTTACCCCAGACGCCGGAACTCGCCGGGAACGGTGGTTTGGAACGTGGGTTAGCACGACGGCCTTCGAGGGAGTTGATCAGTGCGGTCTCTTCACCGCAGATATAACGCCCGGCGCCGGTGTGCACGAACAGTTCAAAGTCGAAGCCGCTGCCGAGAATGTTTTTGCCCAGCAGACCGGCTTCGGTCGCTTCCGCAATCGCACGGCGCAGGTGAACTGCCGCTTCAATATATTCGCCACGCAGGAAGATGTAGCCACGGTACGCTTTCAGCGCAAACGCAGAAATGAGCATGCCTTCCACCAGCAGGTGCGGCAGTTGCTCCATCAGCAAACGGTCTTTATAGGTGCCCGGTTCCATTTCATCGGCGTTACACAGCAGGTAACGGATGTTCATGGACTCATCTTTTGGCATCAGGCTCCACTTCAAACCCGTGGAGAAGCCCGCGCCGCCACGGCCCTTCAGACCGGAGTCTTTTACCGCGTTGACGATTTCATCCGGCGCCATACCCGTCAGTGCACGACGCGCGCCGGCATAACCGTTTTTGGTCTGGTATTCATCCAGCCACACGGGCTGTTTGTCGTCGCGCAGACGCCAGGTCAG
>DFPL01000315.1 GCA_002377245.1 Enterobacteriaceae bacterium UBA3516 | reverse complement strand
ATTCCGTTCCTGATTGCCGGACCGCTCGGCTGGGTTGGGTTGTATTTACGTAAACATCTGGAAGATTCACCGGAGTTTCTGGAAGCGCAGAAGCAAGGGCAAACCGATGCCACACCGCTGCGTTCTGCGGTGACGCGCGCGTGGGCGGCTCTGCTGTTCTGCGTGGGATTTGTGGTGATTAAGGCGGTTGGTCACTGGACGCTGCAAACCTTTATGCCGGGCTATCTTTCGACCGAACTGCATTATTCGAAGCTGGATTCCTATGCCATTACCACGATTGGCCTGTTTTCGGTAGCGGTACTGGTGCCCTTTATGGGGCTGCTGTCGGATAAATATGGCCGTAAGCCGTTGATGCTGGCAGGGTGCGCGGGCTTTATTTTGCTGAGCTACCCGGCAATGATGCTGATGGCGCAGGGCGATATGCTCTCTGCGGTGCTGGCGATGGTGATGCTGGGAGCCTTTATTGCCGCGTTTGATGGCGCATGCAGTGCGGCGATGGCGGAGTTGTTTCCCACCAGCGTACGCTACGGCGGGTTATCCATTGCCTACAACTTTGCGGTTGCCTTCTTTGGCGGGATCACGCCGTGGTTCTCCGTCTGGCTTATCAGTTCGACGGGCGACAAATTTTCCCCAGCGTACTACGTCATGGGAGCGGCACTGATCACCTTCCTGACCGTTTTACGCGCCCGCGAAACGGCTGGCCAACCCCTGAAGCGCTAATTGACTACCCGGCAGTCTACGGCTGCCGGGCCTCTTTTTTGGACCATTTCTGATCAAAAAGTGATCTGTCGATCGGTTTGGACGATCGATATATTAATTTTATTTGATTAATCCTTTCAATGGTATAGGATTTCAACGTGTTCTGCTCAATTCGCCAACACCAGGCAGCAGAGCACGTTACCCTGGCGAGACTGTATGTGCGCATTCAGGTGGCTCAAGGATGACGTAACAATTCTTGCCGGGGTAACACCCTCAATTGGCACTATTTCTCCAGCACTTTATTCATATTCACCCCTGTGACCCTGAACCCACTGACTTCATACAGGTGTCGGGCTTGTGCATTATCACCTGCAACGCGCAGCTGAATTTGACGGCATCCCTCATGTGTTAACCTCTCTTCAAGTGCCCGTAACGCTTTGCGGCCCAGTCCTTTATTGCGAAACAGCGGGAACAGATAAAACTCATTAATAAAAACGGATTTCTGCAACGTATTGGCTTTGTACCACAGGTAACCTATATGCAACTCGCGGTTATTTTCCTGGTGGGTAATGCACAGCAGTGTCTGACCTGGCGTGTTTTCTGCCAGCGGAAAGCTGTTTTTTATCTCCTGCGCGGCCTGAGCGAGCGCTTCGGTTTCACTGAGCTGATAATTGGCGGTAATCTCGGCGGCATAATCCGGCACGAAATAGTCCACAAAGCCCTGAAAGGTGGCAGAGGTAATGGGGGTGAAAGCGATCATAAAACGTCCTTTTGCTGATTTTTTCTATTGTGACATAGAACCGCTTTCAGGATTGTTTTGATCAACGCGTCTGCCGTCGTTCTGTTTTAATGTTTTAAAAAATAACGAGAGGGATCCGTTTATGAAAAAAGGTGTATTAATTTTCACCACCATGCTTTTTGCCGGAACCGCGATAGCGAATGAGCAAAAACCCGTTCTCCTCAATTGCCCCCAACCGGTGATGCCTGCTAAAGCGAGTGCACTACGTATTTCAGGTACAGTGGAATATCAGGCATGGGTCAATGCGAAAGGAGAGGTCTACTCAACGTCACTTAAAGGGGATGAGGTTTTTTTAAAAGAGGTTGAACGGACAGTCAATCGTTGCAAATTCGAACCCGGAAAACCTGGGGTTCATCAGGGGCATGTATCTTTTAACGTCATGACAGAAACAGAAGGTAAAGCAAAATAATGATAACAACTATTTATGCCAGAGCGGGTTATAAATGTGGGGTGTTATTACTGGCTTTTGCGGCGTTATCGCTGGCAGGGTGTACACAAGCAAATCATCATCCAAAAAATAAAGAGGTGGATGACTTACTTGAGGGCATTTCTGAACAAAGCCCAAATGCGGAACTCATGAGATATGCGGGTCAGATAAGAAATGCTATTGAACGTGAAATAAATGACCTTGATGTGTGGAAAGGGAAAACATGCAGTCTGGACATTAAGCTGAATCCAAATGGTTCGCTAAACGACGTTCAAGCTGTCAACGGTGATCCGGGTTTTTGCCCAGTGGCAAAATCAGCGATTGAACACGCGAAGCTCCCGGCTCCACCCTCCACTGAGGTTTATGAGCGAATCAAAGCTGCTACGTTGGTTTTCAAAATCTAGCGTTTACTGCTAAACCCATTTGATATCGGGCGTCCGATCTTTTTACCTGCGCACGCCCAACTCGTTTTACTCATCCACCGCCAGCCACATATCGGCCTCTTCAAACATTTCCTGCACTGCGCGGCTGATCTGCTCTTTCTCATGTTTGCTGGCATCGGTGTTAATCGACGGCAGCGTCACCATCGGCTTCACGCGAACCTCTGCATCCGGGAAAATGCGGCCGATACGTTTTGTTAATTCGGCTAAAATGCGCTCTTGTGCGCCAGGCAATCCTGCAAAATTGCGTTTATCGTAAACCAGTTCCACGAACATAACCGTCTCCAGACCCAGATAAAAAACCTGGTACGAGTATACTGTAAATACATACAGCATCAAGCACGGTCTCCTCCTCTTTGCCCATGAAATAAGCAATTAAACGTATTCCGGCAAAATTTACACTTCACCTAAGCTGCTCATCAGCCAATGCTTTAAGGCAAAACGGGGGTTTTGTGTTCAATAACAAGCGCAGCGGTATCTTGATCATCGCGACTGACAAAACTACTGTATATAAAAACAGTAATTAATTCAGGAGGTGATGTATGGAGTTTTTCAAACCCGCGGAGCTACGTGTGGTAACCGCTATTCCGCTTTTTAGCGATCTTGTTCAGTGCGGTTTTCCGTCTCCGGCAGCCGATTATGTCGAACAACGCATTGATTTAAACGCCTTACTGATTCAACACCCTTCTTCAACGTACTTTGTTAAAGCCGCAGGCGACAGCATGACGGACGCCGGCATTTCCGATGGTGACCTGCTGATTGTCGACAGCGCCCGCACCGGCGAACATGGCGATATCGTTATTGCCGCCGTCGATGGCGAATTTACCGTCAAAACGCTCCAGCTCCGCCCCCGCATCCAGCTTAATCCCATGAACAGCGCCTACTCACCCATTATTATCAGCAACGAAGAGACGCTCGACATTTTTGGGGTTGTAACCTTTATCGTTAAAGCGACGCGCTGAGATGTTCGCCTTATGCGATGTGAACGCCTTTTACGCGTCGTGCGAGACGGTATTCCGGCCCGATTTAAAAGGGCGCCCGGTCGTGGTGCTATCAAATAACGATGGCTGCGTCATTGCGCGCAGTGCAGAAGCCAAACCCTTCATCACCATGGGCGCACCGTACTTCAAACAAAAAGAGGCCTTCAGGCAGCATAACGTTGTCGCTTTTTCCAGCAATTATGAACTCTACGCCGATATGAGCCATCGGGTGATGACGACCCTGGAAGAGATGGTGCCGCGCGTAGAGATTTATTCCATCGACGAAGCCTTCTGTGACCTGACCGGCGTGCGTAACTGCCGGGTCCTCCATGAATTTGGCCTGGAAATCCGCGATACGGTGCTGAAACGAACGCATTTGCAGATTGGCGTCGGCATTGCGACGACCAAGACGCTGGCGAAACTCGCCAATCATGCAGCCAAAAAGTGGCTGCGTCAGACGGGGGGAGTCGTTGACCTGTCGAACGTGGATCGTCAGCGAAGGCTGATGGCCCTGACCCCGGTCGAAGAGGTTTGGGGAGTGGGGCGGCGCATCACCAAAAAACTGAATGCAATGGGGATAAAGACGGCGCTGGATCTCTCCGAGCAATCCACATGGGTCATCAGAAAGCATTTCAACGTGGTACTGGAAAGGACGATTCGCGAACTGCGCGGCGAACCTTGCCTGGAAATGGAAGAGTTTATACCCCATAAGCAAGAGATTGTGTGTAGTCGCAGCTTCGGCGATCGCGTGTCTAATTACGACGATATGCGCGAGGCTATCTGTTCCCATGCCACGCGCGCTGCCGAAAAATTGCGGAAGGAGCGCCAGTATTGCCGGTTTGTCTCCGCGTTTGTCAAAACCTCCCCCTTCGCGCCCAATGAACCTTATTACGGTAACAGTGTTGCCTTACCACTGCTGACGCCGACCCAGGACACGCGCGATATTATCCAGGCGGCAACGCGCTGCCTGGATAATATCTGGCGGGAAGGGCATCGATATCAGAAAGCCGGGGTGATGCTCGGCGATTTTTTCAGCCATGGTGTCGCACAGTTCAACTTATTTGATGAGAGCGCGCCGCGACCAAACAGCGAGGCGCTGATGCTGCTGCTGGATACGCTCAATGAAAAGAGAGGAAAAGGGACCCTCTACTTTGCCGGACAGGGCATTCAGCAGCCGTGGCAGATGAAAAGAGAGATGCTCAGTCCGCGTTATACGACCCGTTTCGCAGATCTGCTGACGGTGCGTTACTAACGACACATTTTTCCCCTCAATGTACGTTCTTCTTTTACAACAGATAAGCGTTTCATGTACCATACCCCCCTATAGTATCAGAGGGAGCAAAAATGCCACATTCACCTGAAGATAAAAAACGCATTCTCACCCGCGTGCGCCGCATTCGTGGGCAAGTCGACGCGCTAGAACGGGCGCTGGAAAACGGTGAGCCCTGCATCGCCATTTTGCAGCAGATCGCCGCCGTTCGCGGAGCGTCAAACGGTCTGATGGGGGAGATGGTTGAAATCCACTTAAAAGATGAGCTGGTCGCGGGGGATACCACACCCGAACAGCGCGCGCTGCGCATGGCAGAAGTCGGTCATCTTTTGCGCTCTTATCTAAAATAAACTTACGTACACATAAAAAGGAAACGTCTGATGAAATCACGTGCTGCAGTGGCTTTCGGGCCGGGTCAACCGCTCAAAATTGTTGAGATCGATGTCGCGCCGCCAAAAAAAGGCGAAGTGCTGGTTCGCATCACCCATACCGGCGTGTGTCACACCGATGCCTTTACCTTATCCGGTGACGATCCGGAAGGTGTCTTCCCGGCGGTACTTGGCCATGAAGGCGGTGGCGTCGTGGTGGAAGTGGGTGAAGGCGTCACCAGTCTGAGCGTGGGCGATCACGTTATTCCGCTGTACACCGCTGAATGTCGTGAATGTAAGTTCTGTAAATCCGGCAAGACCAACCTCTGCCAGGCCGTTCGCGCCACGCAGGGTAAAGGCCTGATGCCAGACGGCACCACCCGCTTCTCCTATAACGGCGAACCGATTTATCACTACATGGGGACCAGTACCTTCAGCGAATATACCGTGGTCGCAGAAATTTCACTGGCGAAAGTGAATCCGCAGGCGCCGCTGGACAAAGTGTGCCTGCTGGGCTGCGGTGTGACCACCGGGATTGGTGCGGTGCATAACACTGCGAAAGTAAAAGAGGGGGATACCGTGGCGGTGTTCGGCCTCGGCGGTATCGGTCTGGCCGTTATCCAGGGCGCAGTCCAGGCGAAAGCGGGCCGTATTATTGCGGTCGACACCAACCCGGAGAAATTCAAGCTGGCGGGTGAAATGGGGGCCACCGATTTCGTGAACCCGAAAGATCACGAAAAACCGGTACAGGACGTGATTGTTGAACTGACCGACGGCGGCGTGGACTTCAGCTTTGAGTGCATCGGTAATGTAAACGTCATGCGCGCCGCGCTTGAGTGCTGCCATAAAGGCTGGGGCGAGAGCGTTATCATCGGGGTCGCAGGTGCAGGTCAGGAGATCAAAACCCGTCCGTTCCAGCTGGTGACCGGTCGTGTATGGCGCGGTTCTGCCTTCGGTGGCGTGAAAGGCCGTACCCAGTTGCCGGGCATGGTAGAGGATGCAATGGCGGGCAAAATTGACCTGGATCCGTTCATCACTCACCGTTTGCCGCTTGAAAACATCAACGAAGCCTTCGATCTGATGCATGAAGGAAAATCCATTCGTACCGTTATCCATTTCGGCGATAACTGATTCAAGCGCCAGCGGTTTTCGCCGCTGGCGTTTCAATGTTCCAATCTGTGACCTGCCTGACGTTTTTCGCTGTAACAAAACTCCCACAATTGCCGATACCGATCTTACAGGCGTGTTTTACGCTTCTTACTATAAGAGAGTCGATAGCCATGGATAAAACAGCAGCGATGCTCAGAACGCAAGGCATTGGATTTTTGCACAATATTCGGTTGGTTCCCCTGTTTGCAGCAATTTTAAGTGGCATTTTGTTGTTGTTTGCGTTGAGTTCGGGGTTGGCAGGATACTTTCTGGTCCAGGCGGATACCGATCAGCAGGATTTGACTCAGGAAATGCAGGTCCGCATGGGGTTATCTAACAGCTCCAATAACTTACGCATCGCACGTATTAGTTTGATCCATGCCGGGGCGGCCAGCCGCATCGCCGAAATGGAAGAGATGAAAAAGAATATTGCGGATGCGGAAAAACGTATCGAGCAGTCCAAACAGGGCTTTAAAGATTATATGGATCGCGCAGTAAAAACGCCGGAAGACACGGCGCTGGATGCTGAGCTGACCACGCGCTTTACTGCCTATATTGATGGTATGCAGCCCATGCTGAAATATGCCAAAAACGGCATGTTTGAAGCCATCATCAATCATGAAAATGAGAAAGCGCGCATACAGGACGCGTCCTATAACGAAGTCCTGCTGAAAGCCATCAAAATTCGTACCGAACGCGCCAGCCACCTGAGCGCCGATGCCCACGCCCGTACGCAACTGGGGCTGGTGTTTATGGTCATCGCTTTTGCGGTGGCGCTGGTGTTAACGCTCATTACCTTTATGGTCTTGCGCCGTGTGGTGATTAATCCGCTGCAGCGTGCCGCGCTGCGTATTGAGAAAATCGCTGCCGGGGATTTGACCGCTGCAGAAGAGACTGCGGGCCGCAGTGAGATCGGTCGTCTGACGCGTGATTTACAAGTGATGCAGCAGTCGCTGGTTAAAACCGTGTCGACGGTGCGCGACGGTGCCGATGAGATTTACCGGGGAACCAGTGAGATTTCTGCGGGTAACACCGATCTCTCTTCACGCACTGAGCAACAGGCGGCGGCGATTGAACAGACGGCGGCCAGCATGGAGCAGCTTACCGCGACCGTGAAACAGAACGCAGACAATGCGCATCATGCCAGCAGCCTGGCCCGTGATGCTTCCGGTAAAGCGGTGAAAGGCGGTGAGATTGTTGACGGCGTGGTGCAGACCATGAGCAACATTACTTCCAGCTCGAAGAAAATTTCTGAGATAACCGCAGTCATTAACAGTATTGCTTTCCAGACCAACATCCTGGCGCTGAACGCCGCGGTCGAAGCGGCGCGTGCCGGTGAGCAAGGCCGTGGATTTGCCGTCGTGGCAAGCGAAGTACGCAACCTGGCGAGCCGCAGTGGTCAGGCGGCGAAAGAGATTGAAGCGCTGATCAGTGAGTCCGTTAATCTGATAAGTAAAGGTTCGAACGAGGTCGTTTCGGCAGGGGAAACCATGGATGAGATCGTGACCGCCGTCAAACGCGTCACCGACATCATGCTGGAAATTGCCGCAGCATCTGACGAGCAGAGCAAGGGTATTACCCAAGTGAGCCAGGCGATTACCGAAATGGATAATGTGACGCAACAGAACGCCTCGCTGGTGGAAGAAGCCACGGCGGCGGCCAGTTCGCTGGAAGAGCAGGCGGCGCGACTCACCGAAGCGGTCGGGACGTTCCGGGTTAACGCCTCCAGCGCACAGCGCATTGAGCGTAAGCCATCAGCCCCGGGCAAAACCTTTACCCCACAACGCCCGGCAACCGCTGGCGGCGGGGATAACTGGGAAACGTTCTGAACACGCCGACACAACCAATAAAAAAGGGCCGAAAGGCCCTTTTTTATTTCATCGGGATGGCGTGAATTTAAGCCGCAAGAATTTCAATCTGGGCTTTGCGCCCCACCTGGGCCAGCGCCAGTTCAAGCTTCTCTACTTTTGACGAGTGTTCCACATCCAAAAGGCGATCAACCTGTGGCGGATTAACGCCAAGTCGACGCGCTAAATCAGCTTTTCGCGTGCCCGTCTCGATCATGGCGTTGTATAACGCCGCTTTCATCGCCACCAATACGGGGGCGCCAACCAGATATTCACCTTTCTCTGGTGGGCTTGCGACGGGGATCGGACGCCGCATGTCCATTTCCAATTAGATTGCTGCAATGATTCCGTCCTGGGCTTCGAGTAACGCCTCTTCAATCGTATTTCCGACAGAATGAAGTAACGGCAGATCACGACAGGAAACGTCCCAACTCTGACTATGGTTATCAAATGTCAGTTTTACCGCGAAGTTAAACATATCAGTACCTCACTAGCCTCGAGGCTTAAAGCCCCAGGTCTTTCATGATTGATTTTCGCAATCCTTCACTCATCTCTTTTGAACCATGATCGGGAAAGATCGATTGCCTGTTGCCCAGGAAGACTTTGAAATGGCTGCTGCCTGAACGATGCTTTTTTAGCGTTGCCCCTTGCTGAATCAACCAGCGTCTGAACTCACTGTATTTCATTAGTCTCCCCTTAGACGACATCAGGAGGCTAACATTTTCGTTTATTGATACAACATTTATGATGTGTTTTGCAATGCGTTTAGGAATTTGACCGGGGGGAGAAGGACGTCATGATGGCAGGTTTGTTCTGGCAGCCAATAAAAAAGGGCCTTTCGGCCCTTTTTTACGTTTGACTCGCTATCACTGACTATCGGGCAGCGCGTAAGCAATGACGTAATCACCACGGTCAGGAGACTGACGTGCGCCGCCTGCATTAATAATGATGTACTGCTTACCGGTTTTCGGCGAGACATAGGTCATCGGGCCGGACTGGCTGCCCACCGGCAGACGATCCTTCCAGATTTCTTTACCAGTGGCGGTATCAAACGCACGCAGATAGAAATCCTGCGTACCGGCAAAGAACAACAGACCGGACTGCGTAGAGAGCGAGGCGCCCAGGGTCGGCATACCAATCGGAATCGGCATGTGCATGCGAATCCCCAGTGGCCCCGTGTCCTGCACGGTTCCTACCGGCACCTGCCACACCATTTTCCCGCTGGTCAGGTCGATAGCGGACATCGTCCCGAACGGCGGTTTTTGACACGGAATGCCCATCGGTGACAGGAAACGCTCACGCATAGCGCCAAAGGGTGTACCGTCCATTGGCACGATGCCCATCTCGATGCCGCTGGCGTTTTTGGCCACGTTTGCACGCGGAACCATATAGTTCGCCAGTCCCAGACGCATATCGTTCACAAACATCAGGTTGTTGGTCGGGTCAACGGAGACGCTGCCCCAGTTCATGCCGCCCAGTGAACCCGGGAATTGCAGTGAGCGATCGAGGCCTGGCGGCGTGTAGACGCCCTGGTGACGCATTCCTTTAAAGGCAATACGGCAGACCAGCAGATCAATCGGCGTGGCGCCCCACATGTCCGACTCTTTCAGCGTCTCGTTGCCAATCATCGGCATACCAACAGAGTAAGGCTGGGTAGGGGAATAGCGTTCGCCTTGCACATCACCCGCCGGAACCGGGCGCTCTTCAACCTTCGTTACCGGCTCGCCGGTCTCACGATTGAGCATAAAGATCATGCCCTGTTTACTGGTCTGAACCAGCACCGGCGTGGTGCCGCCTTTTCCGTTTGGCAGGTCATACAGCAGCGGTTGAGAAGGCAGGTCAAAGTCCCACAAATCATGGTGGGTGGTCTGGAAATGCCAGCGCACATCACCGGTGGTCGCATCGACAGCAACGATAGAAGAGCTGTACTTATCGTCAAGCGCGGTGCGTTCACCCGCGAAGAAGTCCGGCGTCGCGTTACCGGTCGGGAGATAAATAAGGTTCAGTCTGGCGTCGTAAGACATGGCTGACCATACGTTCGGTGTACCGCGCGTATAGGTCTGGCCTTCCGGCGGCAGCCCTTTGAGATCAGGGTTACCCGGGTCCCAGGCCCATGCCAGTTTCCCGGTGTGTACGTCATAGGCACGTACCACGCCCGGCGGTTCGCCGGTGGAGAAGTTATCGGCCACACGGCCACCCACCACCACCACATTCCCCGCGACAAGCGGTGTGGAGGTTTGCTGGTAGTAGCCCGGTTTGAGGTCACCCATACCGATGCTCAGATCAACGGTACCGTTATCACCAAAATCTGCACACGGTTGACCAGTATCGGCGTTAATGGCAATCAGACGCGCGTCCGTGGTCGGCAGGAACAGGCGACGCGGGCAGGCAGCCGGTTGGGCATCGGTAGCGGGTGCGATTGCCGTCTGGCTCTCTTCGTAATAACCGAGACCACGACAGCGCTGCCAGTTAGGGGCGGTGGCTTTCGCATCGTAACGCCATTTCTCTTTACCGGAATCGACATCCAGCGCCAGCACTTTACTGTAAGGCGTACAGACAAACAGCGTATCGCCAACTTGCAGCGGGGTGTTCTGGTC
>DFPL01000158.1 GCA_002377245.1 Enterobacteriaceae bacterium UBA3516 | reverse complement strand
CTGCTGGCGATTGCCGTGGTCGCGGTGATGGGCAGCGGGATGACTAACGTTATTATCGCGGTGGCCGTTTTCTCGGTTCCCGCCTTTGCGCGTCTGGTGCGCGGCAATACGCTGGTGCTCAAGCAGCAAACCTTCATCGAGTCGGCCCGCAGCATCGGGGCCAGCGATATGACCATTTTGTTCAGCCATATCCTCCCCGGCACGGTCTCCTCCATCGTGGTTTACTTCACCATGCGTATTGGCACGTCGATCATTTCGGCGGCCAGTCTGTCATTTCTGGGTCTCGGCGCGCAACCGCCCACCCCTGAGTGGGGCGCGATGCTCAATGAAGCCCGTGCCGACATGGTGATTGCACCGCATGTGGCGCTGTTCCCTTCTTTGGCGATTTTCCTTACCGTGCTGGCCTTTAACCTGTTAGGCGACGGCCTGCGTGATGCGCTGGATCCAAAAATCAAAGGGTAATTAACGCCTCGCTCAGGGCCTTGAGGAACACCGGCACAACCGGGTTCGGATTGGCCTTTGAGTAAACAAGGAAGTTATGTGCCTGAATGTTCACCCCTTCGATATTCATAAAGGTCACGTTCGGCATACCCAGCGTGCGGGAAGAGGCGGGCACGATGGCGCAACCTAAGCCCGCGTTCACCAGCCCGAGGATGGTATGGGTCTGGGCGAGCTGGTATTTGTAGTCTGGCGTAATGTCGTTAAAGACGAACAGGTCGGTGATACGGTCGTAAAAATGTCGCGCTTCGCCAGGGCTATAGAGGAAAAAGGGCTCATTGTTAAATGCGCTGAGGGGGATCTTTCGCTTACGCGCCAGCGGATGTTCAGAATGAAAAGCGCCAACAAAGGTTTCCCCTTGTAGCGGCTGGTACGCCAACAGCGGATTTGGTGGGACATGGCGCACAAAACCAATATCAAGACTGTTGTTTTCAATCGCGCTTATTTGTTTATGCGACACCAGTTCATGTAGCTGAAAGGTGACTCCGGGCAATTTTATCGCCAGTTCTTTTAATAGCTGGGGAATAAAATTCCACGAAAATACCGCCGTAAATCCCAATGAAAGCGATCCCGTTTCGCCGGAGGCGCATTGTTGCACCGACGATTCAAGGCGGTCCGCTAATTTAAGAATTAATCGTGCTTCCGTGAGCAGATGTTGCCCCATATGGGTCAACTGTACATGCCTGTTATTCCTGTCAAATAACGCGCCGCCCAGGCTCTTTTCAAGCAGTTGGATCTGGCGACTCAGGGGCGGCTGCGTCATATGCAAACGGGCAGCGGCGCGGCCAAAATTCAGCTCTTCAGCGACGGCGATAAAACACCGCAGTTGGTGCAAATCCATAATTCAATTCTTATATTAATGAATACCGGATTTATATTAGACATGAATTATTACGCTGTCCATCATCGAATTAACGACCCTCGACGGAACAGCAAAATGACAAATGAAACCGACCAACAGAAAACTCACATTTTATTAACGCAAGCGGTGCCAGACCCAATCGATGACATATTAATGCGCGATTATCACGTACATCGACTGTATCAAACCCGCGAGCCTCGGCAGATGTTGGCGGAGTGTGGCCAATGGATTGAAGGCGTGGTTACCGGGGGAGCGAAAGGGCTGTCCCGTGACATCATGGCCTGTCTGCCTGCGCTGAAGCTCGTCGCCGTCAGCCGTATTGGCACCGATGCTGTCGACCTGGCCTACGCCGCCGAACACGGCATTTTTGTCACCACCACGCCGGGTGTATTGACCGATGACGTCGCGGATATGGCGCTGGGCCTGTTGATCTCCACCCTGCGCCAGATGAGCGAAGGCGAACAGGTGGTGCGCGCCGGGCGCTGGCCGCAAACCAACCTGCCACTGGCACGTAAAGTCACCGGCACCACCGTCGGCATTATCGGCATGGGGCGCGTCGGTCAGGCGATTGCGCAGCGCGTGGCGGCGTTCAACACCCGTATCCTTTACACCGATCTCGGTCCGATTGCCGGGCTGGATTATAGCTATGTGGCCGATCTTCACGCCCTGGCCCAGGAAGTGGATGTGCTGATCCTTGCCGCCTCTGCCGACAGCGGCAAGGTCATCATCAGCGAGTCGGTACTGGAGGCACTCGGGCCGCAGGGGTACTTCATTAACGTGGCGCGGGGCAAGCTGGTGGATGAAACCGCGCTGCTCAACGCGCTTAAGGACCAGCGTATTGCCGGAGCCGGTCTGGATGTGTTTGCCAACGAGCCGCATGTGCCGGAGGGCTTTTTCACGCTCAACAACGTGACGCTGCAGCCCCATCGCGCCAGCGCCACCCTCCAGACACGACTGGAGATGGGCGCGATTGTGCTGGAAAACCTGGCAGCCTGTTTCAGCGGTCAGTTACCGCCACACCGGGTGTAAGCACCCTGGCGACGACCTCTGTCTCCCCTGAAAAATCACAGTGAGCAAATCATGAGCAAACCAATAGAAGCCTCTCTGGAACACGTTAAACGTGTCGGGCACCACCGCTACTGGGTACTGGGCCTGATTTTTATCATTACCGTCATTAACTACGCCGACCGTGCCACCATGTCGATTGCCGGGACCTCGGTGGTGAAAGAGCTGGGTCTCGACCCAATGATGTTGGGGATGATCTTCTCCGCCTTCGCCTGGGCCTACGCGCTGGGGCAAATCCCCGGCGGCTGGCTGCTGGACCGCTTCGGGGCGAAAAAAGTGTATGGCCTGAGTCTGGTGCTGTGGTCGGTGTTTACCATGCTGCAAGGCACCGTGGGGTGGATGGGGCTCACCGGCAGTCTGGCGGCGATGACCCTCTTTCTGATGCGCTTTATGCTTGGTCTGGTCGAGTCACCGGCCTTCCCGGCAAACTCACGCATTGTCTCCAGTTGGTTCCCGACCCGTGAACGTGGGCTGGCCTCAGCGCTGTTTAACTCCGGGCAATATATGGCGGTGGTGGTCTTCACACCGATGATGGCCTGGCTTACCCACGCCTGGGGCTGGGAGCACGTCTTCATCTGGATGGGCGGCTTAGGCCTGGTGCTGGCAGCGGTCTGGTTTGCCTGGTACAAAGAGCCACATAAAGACCCGCGTCTGACGGACGATGAAAAAACGCTGATGCGTGAGGGCGGGGCGCTGGTGGATCTGGACAGCGAGGGGGCGAAACGGGGCAAAAAAACGTCGTTGCGTGACACTAAGTGCCTGTTTACCAACCGTAATTTGTGGGCCATTTATCTCGGGCAGTACTGCATCACGGCGTTGACCTACTTCTTTATCACCTGGTTCCCCATCTACCTGATTCAGGGGCGGGGCATGACTATCATGCAGGCGGGATGGGTGGCGGCGCTACCGGCGATTTGTGGATTTACCGGCGGCTTACTGGGAGGCTACCTGTCTGACTTCCTGATTAGCCGTGGCGTTCATCCCTCCCGCGCCCGTAAAACGCCGTTTGTGCTCGGCATGGGACTGTCGACTATGCTGGTGTTTGCCAACGTTGTAGATACCAACAGCGCGGTGATTGCGCTGATGGCGCTGGCCTTTTTTGGCAAAGGCTTTGCCGCCGTCGGATGGGCGGTTCTCTCTGATGTGGCACCGAAAACCATGATTGGCCTGTGCGGCGGCGTGTTTAATGGGATTGGCAACATAGCCGGGATAGTCACACCGCTGGTGATTGGCTATGTGGTGGCGGTCACCGGTTCGTTTAATAACGCATTGTGGTTCGTGGCGGCGCACGGTGTGCTGGCGGTCATAAGCTATGTGTTGATAGCGACCCGGTTTGAACGTGTGGCAGAGTAAGAAAAAACGCCGCCTGGTGACAGGCGGCGGCAGGATTACACGCGGGTGCCCCACAGATCGTATTCATCGGCGTTTTCAACTTTCACGCGGATGATGTCGCCGGGCTTGACGTTGGTTTCGCCGTTCAGATAGACCGCACCGTCGATTTCAGGTGCATCCGCCATACTGCGACCAATGGCGCCTTCTTCGTCAACTTCATCGACGATCACCAGAATTTCGCGGCCCACTTTTTCCTGCAAGCGTTCAGCAGAGATCTGCTGTTGCAGCTGCATGAAACGGTTCCAGCGCGCTTCTTTCACCTCTTCCGGAACCTGATCGGCCAGTTCGTTGGCGGTCGCGCCATCCACCGGGCTGTATTTAAAGCAGCCAACACGGTCCAGACGGGCTTCGGTCAGGAAGTCGAGCAGCATCTGGAAGTCTTCTTCGGTTTCCCCTGGGAAGCCAACGATAAAGGTAGAACGCAGGGTCAGTTCCGGGCAGATTTCACGCCACTGTTTGATGCGTGCCAGCTGGCGATCGACAGAACCCGGGCGCTTCATCAGCTTGAGAATGCGCGGGCTGGCGTGTTGCAGCGGAATGTCCAGATACGGCAGGATTTTACCTTCCGCCATCAGCGGAATGACATCATCAACGTGCGGATAAGGGTAAACGTAGTGCAGGCGCGTCCAGATACCCAGTTTTGCCAGTTGCTCGCACAGGCCCACCATGCTGGTTTTTACCGGTTCGCCGTTGTGGAAGCCCATGCGGTGCTTCACGTCGACGCCGTAGGCTGAGGTATCCTGAGAAATGACCAGAATTTCTTTTACGCCGGCATCTTTCAGGCGTTTCGCTTCACCCAGCACGTCACCAATCGGGCGGCTCACCAGATCGCCGCGCATGGACGGGATGATGCAGAAGGTGCAACGGTGGTTACAGCCTTCGGAAATTTTCAGGTAGGCATAATGGCGCGGCGTCAACTTGACCCCTTGTTCCGGCACCAGGCTCAGNNTGCTCGTAGCTGTGCGGGCCGGTGATTTCCAGCACTTTCGGATGGACTTCACGAATCTGATCGACTTTCGCCCCGAGGCAGCCGGTTACGATCACTTTGCCGTTTTCATTCAGCGCTTCGCCAATGGCTTCCAGCGACTCCTGAACCGCGCTGTCGATAAAGCCGCAGGTGTTGACGATAACCATATCGGCGTCGTTATAGCTCGGCACGACGTCATACCCTTCCGTGCGCAGTTCCGTCAGGATGCGTTCAGAGTCGACGAGGTTTTTCGGGCAGCCGAGGGAGACAAAGCCGATTTTCGGCTGGTGCGTAACATTGCTCATAG
>DFPL01000159.1 GCA_002377245.1 Enterobacteriaceae bacterium UBA3516 | reverse complement strand
GCAGATTGCATGGACGCAACGCCGGTGATGACGAGATCGCCATCACCGTGTAGTTCTGCATCCAACTGTTGAGCTAAATCAGACAGTCGAATTGAAGGCATTACTTATTTAACCTGTTTCAGTACATCAGCGGTGATGTCTTTAACGTCACTGCTGTTGTAGATAGCAGCGTTAGCCGGGATAACCAGGTCCACGTTCTGATCCGCAGCCACTTTCTTCACTGCAGCCTGAATACGTGTCATCAGCTTGCCACGTTCTTCGTTAGAACGACGAGCCTGATCCTGCTCGAAGGCCTGGCCTTTCTGCGCCAGAGACTGACGTTGTGCCTGGATGTCTTTTTCCAGTTTGGAACGATCTGCCGCTTTCATGGTAGAACCGTCACGCTGATAGCGCTGCATTTTGGTCTGCAGGTCAGTTTCCAGACGCTGCAATTCGCTGGCACGACTACCGAATTCGTTTTTCATTGTCTGAGAAACGCCGGAAGTCTGCGCAACCTGTTGGAACAGGCTGTTCATATCTACCACAGCAATTTTGTCAGCTGCCTGAGCAGAAGATGCCATTGCTAAACCGAAACCTGCAGCTAATAACCACTTTTTCACAATAAACTCCTCACCATCCCAATTGTACCAAGAGGTACCGTTCGTTGGCGGGCGGTGAATATCACCGCCCAACCATCACTACATCATGCATTCCATCGCAGCGGTACGTTACCAGGTTTTACCGATGTTAAACTGGAACTGTTCTGCCTTGTCTCCATCGTACTTTTTAAACGGCTGGGCGTAGGAGAATACCAACGGCCCCAATGGGGACATCCATTGTAATGCGATACCCGCAGACATACGGATATTGCTTGGGTCACTATAGTCCGGAACACCCAGGGCTTTCATATCAGCAGTATCCTGCCAGTTGGTGTCCCACACGGTACCGGCATCCCAGAAGAAGGATGTACGTACCGAGTTTGCATATTTTTCACTGATAAACGGCGTTGGCGTAATGAATTCGAGGCTGGCAACACCCATTGCGTTACCACCGACGGCATCATCAGAACTACAGTATTTCGCCGAGGTCGTATTACAGTTATCCAGGCCGCTTCCACCGTAGTACACCGCTTTCGGACCAATGTTATTGGACTGGAAGCCACGAACAGTGCTTGAACCACCGGCATAGAAGTTCTCATAGAACGGCATCTCTTTGCCGCCTAAACCGTCGCCATAACCCCAACGAGTACGTCCCAGAACAACCCATTTATGGTCTTCATCAATGGGGAAGTAGGACGCCGTGTCTACCGTGACTTTATAGAATTCGTTATCCGAACCAGGGATCGTCACTTTACCGTTCAGGTTGACGCGCGAACCCTTAGTCGGGAAATAACCGCGGTCAAGGTTGTTATATGTCCAACCATAGTTGAAGGTGAAGTCATTGGCATTATAGCCATTGTTATCGCTGGTCGTGCTGGATGTCTGGCCGACAGAATCCAGATAACGCCACATCGCCACTTGCGGTTCCATGTTAGACAGGTCGTTATGGACGTAGCCTAAGCCCAGACGCAGGGTGTTGTATTCGTTAATCGGGAAGCCAAGCGTGCCATCCACACCGTAACTTTTGTTGGTGTAGGAGGACAGGTCTGCATCATCAGCTTTGAAGTCATTGTAGAAGATACGACCGCCGAGACTCACGCCATCAACCGTAAAGTACGGGTTGGTAACGGAGAATTCGGAGTAGGTCTGGTAGTCGTTCTTGGTACCGTTGATACCAACAGAATAACCCGTACCCAACCAGTTATCTTGCTGAACACCGACCTGGAAGCTTACGCCGCTTTCCGTGCCGTAGCCCACACCGAAGTTGAAGCTACCGGTGTTACGCTCCTTCACTTTATAAACGACATCCACCTGATCCGGACGACCTGGCACACGTTGCGTTTCGGAATCAACGGTCTCGAAGTAGCCCAGACGGTTCAGACGCTCTTTGCCCTGATCCACCAGGTCGCTGCCTAACCAGGCACCTTCCATTTGACGCATTTCACGACGCAGCACGGCATCTTTGGAGGTATCGTTGCCTTCAAAGCGAATTTTACGCACGTAGTAGCGGTTGCCCGCATCCACGTTCACATGCAGCTTAACGGTTTTATCCGTGTCGTTGATTTCCGGTTGTGACTGAACGCGCGGGTAGGCATAGCCATAGCGACCCAGAAGCTTTTTAATTTCATCTTCCATTTTGGTCACTTTGGCGCCGTTATACAGCTCGCCCGGCTCAATCTTCGTCAGGCTTTCAATCTCAGCAGAGTGACCCGCGAGGTTGCCAGTAACCTGAACGCCAGAGAGTTTGTACTGATCGCCTTCCGTCACGTTAACGGTGATGTAGATGCCTTTTTTATCCGGCGTCAGGCTCACCTGTGTGGAATCGATATTAAAACGCGCATAGCCACGATCCAGATAGTAACTACGCAGGGATTCGAGATCGCCCGCCAGTTTCTGTTTCTGATATTTACGATCGCCGACCACGTTCCACCAGGGAACTTCATCACGAAGCTGGAAGGTGGAGATCAACTGTTCGGTGCTGAACGCATGGTTCCCGACAATATTGATCTGTTGGATCTGCGCAGAAACGCCTTCCTGGAAGACCAGTTTGAGGTCAACACGGTTGCGCGGCAGTGGAGTAACGACAGCCTTCACGCTGGCACTGTATTTACCCACGCTATAGTAGAAATCTTCCAGCCCTTTTTCGATATCGGCGAGCGTGGTGCGATCGAGTGATTCGCCAACACGTACGCCAGAGGCCTCAAGATTCTGCTTCAGCATGTCATCTTTCACCGCTTTGTTGCCGGAGAAAGTGATGCTCGCGATTGTTGGGCGTTCTTTTACCTGAACAAGAAGGGTATCACCGTCGCGGAGTACGCGAACGTCCTCGAAGTTACCAGTGGCAAACAAGGCACGAATGGTGTTACTGACGTCTTCATCATTCACCGTATCGCCTGGACGGACCGGCATACTGAGGAGGGCCGCACCAACGGCGACACGCTGCAGGCCTTCGAAATGAATGTCCTTCACTACGAACCCGTCAGCACCGTATACGGTGGCGCTGCTAAACAGCAGCGACGCTATGAGCAACTTTTTCATCGCCATCGTTATTATGCGTTCTTCCTAACAAACTCTCTTACAACCGAGAGAAATCATTGAAAAGTGCAAGCCCCATTAACAACACCAGCAAAATCGAGCCAATGCGGTAGCTAAAGTCTTGAACTCGCTCGGATACCGGTTTACCTTTCAGCTTTTCAAGCGCCAAAAACAGCAGATGCCCCCCGTCCAGGACAGGAAGTGGAAACAGGTTGATAATCCCGAGGTTCACGCTGATTAAGGCGAGGAACATCAGGTAGTAAATCACCCCGAACTCTGCTGACATCCCAGCCCCCTGAGCGATCGAAATCGGCCCACTGAGGTTGTTCAGTTTTACGTCACCGGTTATCAATTTCCCCAACATACTGACCGTCAACTTCATTAACTGCCATGTCTTGTCCGTGGCCTCGACAATGGCGCTGAACGGCCCGTACTGGCGTACTGTCTTGTATTCATCTGGCAGCGGAATGATTTTTGGCACAACACCCGCAAACCCTTCTGCCTTGCTACCCGGCTTTGTATCCGGTATCAGCGTTAAAGACAAGGAACTCCCATGCCTTTCGATGTCCAGCGCTAGCGGTGTGCCCGGATTATCTCTCACCAGAGTGACAAACGTCATCCACTGCGTTAATTGCTGACCATCGACTTTAACGATCCTGTCGCCAGCTTGCAAACCTGCTTTACTTGCAGCAGAACCTGATTGTATTTCAGCAAGCACCGGTTCGATCTGCGGACCACGAGGACGAATCCCCAATGAGGCGACAGGATCCTCTCTGTCAGGCTCAAAGTGCCACTGGCCTAAATCAAGAATCTTATCCTGACGGCCTTCGCTACCGAACGGTGCCACACTGAGCGTAGTCTGTTTATCACCGATTTTTGACACCAGCTGTAAACGTACTGCATCCCAATCAGGCGTTTCGATACCATCAATTGCTTTAAGTTCCGTTCCGGGCGTAATTTGAGCATGCGCAGCGATGGAATCGGGTGTTATTTCACCAATAACCGGACGAACGCCAGGGACGCCGATGATAAACACCAGCCAATAAGCGAAAATAGCAAACAGGAAATTGGCAATCGGGCCGGCAGCAATAACCGCTGCACGCTGGCCGACCGTCTTATTATTGAAAGCATGGTGGCGCATCTCCGGCGTTACCGGTTCAACGCGCTCATCCAACATTTTGACGTAGCCGCCGAGGGGAATGAGGGCGACAACAAACTCAGTGCCCTGCTTATCGTAACGACGCCAGAGCGCTTTACCAAAACCAATAGAAAAGCGTTCAACCCGGACGCCGCAACGGCGAGCAACCCAGAAATGGCCAAATTCGTGCACAGTAATGAGCACACCAAGCGCAACAATAAACGCCGCCAGATTCCAGAGAATGCTCAGCATAAAACCTTCCGTCAAATCGTCCTGAAAACCAGCAATAACAGGCAAGCAAAAACAGGTACTGCTGCCGTAAGGCTGTCGATGCGATCCAGTATACCGCCATGACCCGGAATAAGATGACCACTATCTTTAATTCCCGCTTCACGCTTGAACATACTTTCCGTTAAATCGCCCAGCACTGATGCCAGTGCTGCAACAACGGAACAAATGAATAAGGTTGAGGAGGCAACCTCAAGGTTCGCCCACGCACCGTATACCCAGGAGATTATCGCGGCAGTAAACAAACCACCTATAAATCCTTGCCAGGTTTTACCCGGTGAAACCTTCGGTGCAAGCTTATGTTTACCGAAGAGTTTACCAAACATGTAAGCGCCAGAGTCCGCACCCCAGACCAGAATCATAACGTATAACAACCACAACGCACCGCTATAGTGGTTTTCATCATAGTGCCAGGCGCGTAATGCCAGCATGCCCCAGAAAAAGGGAATAATCGTCAGGATGCCGAAAATCAGACGCAGAATTTTCGAATGTCGCCAGACTCCCGCTGATGCCGGATAACCTAACACCAGCAGCAGCGCGACAACCCACCAGCCCAGTGATGCCCAAAGAGAGAGCTCAACAACGGGCTGATGAATATTATGATGGTACTCTGGAATAGCTAACAACATGGCAGCCAGTACAAAGCCGCATAACACTGCGAGCCAGACGCGTTGTGTACGGGAGGTGAAACCGCTCAGTTGCCCCCATTCCCATGCAGCCAGCATACAAACGACCAATGTCACAATCGCAAAACCCATCGGCGGCAGCAAAAACAGCGCTGCGATGACAACAGGAATCAATACAAACGCGGAAATCAGGCGATACTTCAGCAAAAGCTACCCCCATCAGGCATTGTCGCTGCCGGGCTCGGTGCCGCCGAAGCGACGCTCTCTATTGGCAAAGGCATGCAGCGCACCTTCAAAGTCTTGTTCATCGAAATCGGGCCAAAGAACATCTGTAAAGTAAAGTTCGGCGTAAGCAATTTGCCAAAGTAAAAAGTTACTTATGCGATGTTCCCCACCAGTCCTAATCACTAAATCTACGGGAGCCAGTTCATGCATGCAGATTTGCTGACTCAGCGCCTCTTCATCAATTTGGTCAGGGTGCAACAGCCCTTCCTGAACCTGAACGGCCAATTGCCGTACTCCCTGTACGATATCCCAGCGTCCGCCGTAATTCGCCGCGATATTTAGCGTCAGCCCGGTATTCTGAGCCGTTAACGCCTCCGCTTTACGAATGCGCTCCTGCAAACGCGTATTGAAACGACTTGTGTCACCGATAATCCGTAAACGCACGTTGTGACGGTGCAGGCTTTTAACTTCGCTATCTAATGCCCACACAAACAGTTCCATCAACGCGGTCACTTCTTGCGGCGGACGATTCCAGTTCTCGCTACTAAACGCATACAGCGTCAGCGCATCGATTCCACTGTTTGCGGCGAAAGAGACCGCACGGCGAACCGATTTCGCGCCCGCTCGGTGCCCAAAGGCACGGATTTTCCCTTGTCTCTTCGCCCAGCGACCATTGCCGTCCATGATTATTGCAACATGACGGCAGCCATGCGCAGGCAAATTTTCGCTTATTGGTTGATTAGCAGACAACATAACGCGTTTTAGTCCCTGAAAAGGATTTAGCGGTACTCAGGAATACAAAAGCCCTTACGCAAAAAAGCCGTGTTAACCACGGCTTCACCTCAGAGCCAGAGATGAATCTGGCAATCGGGTGCGCAGACTATATCACTGAAGCCTAACGCTAACAAATAGCATGACTGAGAGTGGCTGGATTATCACCAGCTTGCGAGGCGCATCACTTGTTTTTGTGCGACTTCACGAGCCATACGATCTATGGCCAAAACATCGTCAATACTTTGCGGTTCACACAACGTCATCTGTTCAAGCACAGATAAATTAAGGGCAGCGATATCCGTAAAGCGAATTGTCGATGCCAGGAATGCTGCCACTGTCACCTCGTTCGCTGCATTCAGCGCCGTCGTTGCGGCCTGCCCCTCAGCAAAAGCATCAATCGCCAGCTTCAGACAGGGGTAACGTTCGTAATCGGGCGCGGCAAAACTCAGGGCGCTGAGCTTACAGAAATCGAGGGTGTTCACACCTGAAGGCACACGACCCGGCCATGCCATCGTGTGTGCGATTGGTGTGCGCATATCCGGTTCACCCAGTTGTGCCAACACGCTGCCGTCCTGATAACGCACCATGGAGTGGATCACCGATTGCGGATGGATCAACACTTCCATCTGGCGAGCAGAGGCATTAAACAACCAGCGCGCTTCAATGTATTCCAGACC
>DFPL01000160.1 GCA_002377245.1 Enterobacteriaceae bacterium UBA3516 | reverse complement strand
ATGCAGTCGATTTACTACGGCACCGCTGAGACCGCCGCATCGATACTGCCGCGTGCCTCATGGGCCTATGACAGCGAAGCAAAAATTACCGAGTACGATCCGGTGAAGTCCCGGGAACGCTTAAAAGCGTTAGGACTGGAAAACCTGACGTTGCAGCTGTGGGTTCCCACCACCTCGCAGGCATGGAATCCCAGCCCGCTAAAAACGGCGGAACTGATCCAGGCAGATATGGCGCAGGTGGGCGTGAATGTGGTCATCGTACCGGTAGAGGGGCGTTTCCAGGAGGCCCGGCTGATGGACATGAATCATGACCTGACGCTTTCCGGCTGGGCGACGGACAGTAACGATCCGGACAGCTTCTTCCGCCCGCTGCTGAGTTGTGCAGCCATCGACTCCCAGACCAATTTTGCGCACTGGTGCGATCGTGAGTTTGATGGGGTGTTAAGAAAAGCCCTTCTCTCACAACAGCTCTCAGCCCGTATTGATGCCTACGATGAAGCACAAAAGATCCTGGCGCAAGAATTACCGGTATTACCGCTGGCCTCTTCACTGCGATTGCAGGCTTACCGCTATGATATAAAAGGACTGGTGCTCAGCCCCTTCGGTAGCGCCTCGTTTGCCGGGGTTACGCGTGAAAAAGAAGAGGTCAAAAAACCATGATTATCTTTACCTTGCGCCGTCTTTTGCTGCTCGTTATGACGCTGTTTCTGCTGACCTTTGTCGGCTTCAGTCTCAGCTATTTCACCCCTCACGCACCGCTACAGGGCGCGTCACTGTGGAATGCCTGGGTATTCTGGTTCACCGGCGTGTTGCACTGGGATTTTGGCGTATCCAGCATTAACGGGCAGCTGATTTCTGAGCAGCTTAAAGATGTTTTTCCAGCCACTATGGAGCTCTGCATTCTCGCGTTTGGCTTTGCGTTGTTGATTGGTATTCCGGTCGGCATGCTGGCGGGCATCATGCGCAATAAATGGCAGGACAAATTCATCAGTGCCCTTGCGCTGTTAGGCTTTTCAATTCCGGTCTTCTGGCTCGCGCTACTACTGACCCTGTTCTTCTCGTTGACCCTGGGTTGGTTACCGGTTTCGGGGCGTTTCGATCTGCTGTATGAAGTGAAGACCGTTACGGGGTTTGCCATCATTGATGCCTGGCTTTCCGATTCGCCGTGGCGGGACGAGATGATCATGAGCGCCATCCGCCATATGGTGTTGCCGGTACTGACGCTGGCCGTGGCTCCCACCACCGAAGTCATTCGATTAATGCGTATCAGCACCATTGATGTGTTTGATCACAACTACATTAAGGCCGCCGCGACGCGGGGCATGTCGCGCCTGACCATTTTGCGTCGTCATGTGCTGCACAACGCTCTGCCGCCGGTGATCCCGCGTCTCGGCCTGCAATTCTCCACCATGCTGACGCTGGCGATGATCACTGAGATGGTCTTTAGCTGGCCCGGGCTCGGCCGCTGGATGATTAACGCTATCCGCCAGCAGGATTACGCGGCTATTTCGGCAGGCGTGATGGTTATTGGTTCGCTGGTGATTATCGTAAACGTCCTGTCTGATATTTTGGGCGCACTGGCGAACCCATTGAAACATAAGGAATGGTATGCCTTACGATAGCGTCTACAGCGAGAAGCGCCCCCCAGGCGCATTGCGCACCGTCTGGCGCAAATTCTACAGCGATACACCCGCCATGGTGGGATTGTATGGCTGCGCAGGTCTGGTGATTTTATGCCTGTTTGGCGGCTGGTTTGCCCCTTATGGTCTCGATCAGCAGTTCCTCGGTTACCAGTTGCTGCCGCCATCCTGGTCACGCTATGGCGAAGTCTCCTTCTTCCTCGGTACCGACGATCTGGGGCGCGATGTGTTAAGTCGCCTGCTGAGCGGTGCCGCACCCACCGTGGGCGGCGCATTTTTAGTGACGCTTGCCGCCGCCGTTTTCGGCTTGTTGCTCGGGGTGATTGCCGGTGCCACGCATGGCCTGCGTTCTGCCGTGCTTAACCACATTCTGGATACCTTGCTGTCGATTCCGTCGTTGCTGCTGGCCATTATTGTGGTCGCCTTCGCCGGGCCGCATTTGTCCCATGCGATGTTCGCCGTCTGGCTGGCAATCTTGCCGCGTATGGTACGTTCGGTATACAGCATGGTGCATGACGAACTGGAAAAAGAGTACGTGATTGCCGCCCGACTTGATGGCGCCTCCACGCTGAATATATTGTGGTTTGCGGTGCTGCCTAATATGACGTCCGGGCTGGTTACGGAGATGACCCGCTCGCTGTCGGTTGCCATTCTTGATATCGCCGCCCTCGGCTTTCTCGACCTGGGCGCGCAACTCCCCTCACCCGAATGGGGGGCGATGCTGGGCGATGCCCTTGAACTGATCTATGTTGCCCCCTGGACTGTAATGCTACCCGGCGCGTCCATTATGTTGAGTGTGTTATTAGTGAATCTTTTGGGCGATGGCATTCGCCGCGCCATTAATGCGGGGGTGGAATAATGCCGCTGCTGGATATACGTAATCTCACCATCGAAGTGAAAACCGGTGAAGAGTGGGTCAAAGCCGTTGACCGGGTCAGTCTGACGCTGGCGGAAGGTGAAATTCGCGGGCTGGTGGGTGAGTCTGGCTCAGGCAAAAGTTTGATCGCGAAAGCCATCTGCGGCGTCAGCAAAGAAAACTGGCGCGTGACCGCCGATCGTATGCGCTTTGACGATATTGACCTGATGCGCCTCTCGGCCCGTGAGCGACGTAAACTGCTGGGTCATAACGTGTCGATGATTTTCCAGGAGCCGCAATCCTGTCTCGATCCGTCTGAGCGCATAGGCAAGCAGCTGATGCAAAATATTCCAGGCTGGACCTGGAAAGGCACGTTTTTCCAGCGTTTCGGCTGGCGTAAACGCCGCGCGATTGAGCTTCTGCACCGCGTGGGAATTAAAGATCACAAAGACGCAATGCGCAGCTTTCCTTATGAGCTCACCGACGGTGAATGCCAGAAGGTGATGATTGCCATCGCGCTGGCGAACCAGCCGCGTTTGCTCATCGCTGATGAACCGACCAATGCGATGGAGCCCACTACCCAGGCGCAGATTTTCCGCCTGCTCACCCGGCTCAATCAAAATAACAACACCACTATTTTGCTCATCAGCCACGATCTGCAGATGCTGAGCAAATGGGCTGACCGCATTAACGTCATGTACTGCGGTCAGACGGTGGAAACCGCGCCGAGTGAGGAGCTAGTGACCACGCCGCATCACCCTTACACCCAGGCGCTGATCCGCGCGATCCCTGACTTTGGCAGCGCCATGCCGCATAAAAGTCGGTTAAATACTATGCCGGGGGCGATCCCCCTGCTTGAGCAACTGCCGATTGGCTGTCGCCTCGGGCCGCGCTGCCCTTATGCGCAGCGCAAATGTATTGAAAGGCCGCTGCTGTCGGGTGCCAAAAACCATCTGTATGCCTGTCATTTCCCGCTGAATATGGAGAGAGAGTGAGATGGTCGAAACCCTGCTCGAAGTACGTAACCTGAGTAAGACCTTTCGCTACCGCACCGGTTGGTTCCGCCAGCAGACCGTGGAAGCGGTGAAGCCGCTAAGCTTTACCCTGCGGGAAAAACAGACACTGGCGATTATTGGTGAGAACGGTTCCGGTAAATCGACGCTGGCAAAAATGTTAGCGGGAATGACGGAGCCGACAACCGGTGAATTGCTGATTGACGATCATCCCCTGAACTATGGCGACTATTCGTTTCGCAGCCAGCGTATTCGCATGATTTTCCAGGACCCGTCAACGTCGCTAAACCCGCGTCAGCGTATCTCCCAGATTCTCGACTTTCCCCTGCGGCTGAATACCGATCTTGAGCCGGAGGCGCGGCAAAAGCGCATCTACGAGACGCTGCGGATGGTCGGGCTGTTGCCGGATCATGCCAGCTATTACCCTTACATGTTTGCCCCAGGGCAGAAACAGCGTCTGGGGCTGGCGAGGGCGTTGATTCTGCGGCCCAAAGTCATTATTGCTGACGAAGCGCTGGCCTCGCTGGATATGTCGATGCGCTCGCAACTGATTAACCTGATGCTGGAATTACAGGAAAAACAGGGTATCGCTTATATTTATGTGACCCAGCATATTGGCATGATGAAACACATCAGCGACCAGGTTCTGGTGATGCATCAGGGCGAAGTGGTCGAGCGCGGCAGCACCGCGAGCGTTCTGGCCTCCCCGCTACATGATTTAACAAAGCGCCTGATTGCCGGCCATTTTGGTGAAGCATTGACTGCAGATGCCTGGCGGCAGGATCGCTGAGAGGGTAAGCGGTAGTTATCGACCTGCTGCGTTGGTAACTACCTTCAAGGCATTACTGGTAATTCGCCAGAATCTCAACTTTGGCTTTTGCCGGGCCAGGCGAAAAGGTGCCGGAGGTGCGGATGAACCTGGCTGCCATTTTAATCGAACCGTCACCCGAAACGGCATTACCGCCGATGGCATAAGGACCGGCGGCAAAATTACTGCTCAGGGTATTCGCATCCGTCGGGGTGTCCAGTTTGACCGGGTTGCCTGGTGTGGTGCCCTGAGTGCTGTAATCGCCCCAGGCAAGTTGCACGCCTACCCCCTGCGCCCCAGATCCATCGAGCTTGATGATGCCTTGGTTTGCATTACTGAACCCGTCCAGCGGGTGAACCGTCACCTTGACGGTGTTATTTTTTGTAAGGTTGTTCAGGTCGGTGGTGTCCGCTCCGTACCCCCAGGCATTAGAACAGCGGAGCTGGAAACTGGCATCCACCCACGGGGTGCCTGTTCCCTGTGCGGTACTGGTATGCATGTTGTGTGTGCCCATTTGGACTGTTTTTGAAGCGTTGACGAATTCGCAGGTGCTGGAGTAGAGCGAAGCAACAACTTTGGGGGTTCGTCTGTCGGTAAGGCAGATTGTGGTATCCGATGCGACAAGTTTTTCAGTGTTGCATTCATTTAACGTATCACCGGATGCTGGCCCGATCCCCTGAATTACCGTCAATCCTGTCACATCATACACGCCAAAAGGGAGAGTATTAGCGGTGGAGGAATAACGCCATAACCGCATATCCACATGCATGCCAACCCCCATCGCCGAACCCGAGCGACTGAATTTCCGGGTGAGTTGAGGCCAAAGTGCGATCGGTTTCCCATAAGATTCTGAGGGACCGTCAGCATCATTGTAGGACACGCCTATGCCATCGACATTCGTTTTATAAATCTTATAATTTGTATATTCACCTGCACACACTTCCTGCGCCGTTACTTCGCTATTCTGAATTGCAAGATAATATACACCGTTGCGCCCATTGGAATTGACTGAGTTTACTTTCAGTAAAAAATTACCTGTCCCCCCTATCATTGAACACATTGGGATAGTATTACCCAGTGTGATTTTATTTTTTATATTTGCTATAAAATACGCATTTTCCGGCGGATTAGCCACCGTGACATCCAGTTCACCTGCATACAGGTTAATACAAAAAAGAAAAGAGATGGGCGTTATAAAGATTTTCCACTGTTTCATCGTTCACTCCTTGACTTCATCACCCCTTAAAAAATATACGATAGATTATCTAAGAAAAAATATTATTTTCCCGAAAAGTGCGACGAGCTCGCGCGTTGTTAACTCAAACAATAAATTTCAATTATAGGGAATTAACAATCACTCCTTTAAGAAATAGAGCCCCATTGACTAGTGAAAATATTCACAGCCAGGTATTTGGCTCTCTTGCGCAGCGAGAGTATTTAAATGCATTAGGGGTTATAGTATATCAGGTCAACCTGGAATGATATTCTATTGTGAAAATTGCGATGATTTATAGAGAGATCTAATAATAACCATTACTAACACAAATAATAATTTGTAACGAATTCAGATTACAAATAATTTAGTTCAACGCGATCTGAGTCAGTTAACGAAGCTACAGTCCATTCTGCCGCCTCGTTTAAGGCTCAGTTATAACTGGCGAGGATTTCGATAGCGGAATCGGCTTTGCCACCTTTTACCGTACCCGTTGTGCGCAGGTATCGGGCCGCCATGTTGATTTCTCGTGTGTAAGTGTTTCCGCTGGTGCCAAAGTTCTCATCCGACACCACCTGCGACTGGCCGAATAACACCGGCCTCGCTGGATCGCCCGCAGGCAGCGAGGAGGCGTCCCCCCACGCCAGTTGAATACCGTAACCTTCGGCGCCCCCGGGTTTCAGACCGATAACACCACGCGCGCTGTCAATAATGTCGTAACGGGGGATCACGGTGACGATGATGCCTTTTGTGGCGGTATTGGCGCTGCGGCTTTTAATGGTATTGTTAGTATCCTTTGACATCGTTGCGGTCATGCCATATCCCCATGCTTCCGGGCAGTTGAGGGTGAAGCTGGCATTCACCCAGGGAGAACTGTTGCCGATAACCGAACGGGCATGGGAACCCATTTGCACGGTTTTATTAATGAAGTTGCAGGTGCCGGGGACAAAGGTGATAGACCCACTGATAGTTGCGGCGTTTATCGTATAGCTGCGTGGTATTGGATAACTGGATTGATCTGACGGAAGGCTGGAAAAACTATCGCTTGAGTTCACTAGTTGCAGAGCATGAATAACTTTGAAACCTTCGATTTTGAATAAGCCATTATCCGCCGCCCCTACCATGCCGGGGATTTTCCATAACGTAATGCGCGTTCCCAATGAAGAATTTTGCATATAGTTTGTTACCTTATAGTTATTATCCTCCCATAGTGGTTTATCCATGTCACCTATAGTTTGATTGTTATATCTTCGTTCCAAAAAAGACAGACCAATCCCATTTACATTGGTTGGAAAAATCCATTCACTATTATAATAAACCGGGTCGCCATGGTTTGATGTAACATATTGAACAATCCTAAGGCTTCTACCCGTAGGCGATGATGAACAGTTTATCGATGCCGTGGCCCCTTGCGAATAATCCCAGGTGTATAATTTTCTGTATTCAGCCGTATTGCCTGATAAGCCAGCCGTAACATGATCCAATGATACGGTTGAGGGTAATGTAAAGTTATAGATATTCCTGGTTGTTTTTGAGCAATTAATTGCTGTTGCCCATGCGTTAGTACTAATCAGAAAAAAAATAATACCGAATCGCCACATCGCGCTCTCCTTAGCTCAATTCATATGGCGATTAACATACGACAATAATTCACCAAGAAAAGATATTAGATCTTCTCAATCTATAGCACTTATCCCTGTGCGCATTTATGATCCTTTCCTTAAAATTAGGTCGTGTTAAGACTGATAATGTATCGTTTGATTAACTGTACGCCGCATCCCATTTCCCGCTGGTTGGATGACCCGGAATGATACTCTGGTGATATACTTTTGCTGTATCGAACGGTTACTGACTCTTTCTGCATTCGCTGAGGTAGCACCGTACTCTCACGGAAAAAACGTGACAGTGGCAGCGGCTGCTGGGATAATTCGGTTTCGTTTTGATTTATGTTGAAATGGCAATCGTAACCTCTTGATTGTTAAAGTAAATAAAAGCAATGACTATAAGGATTAAAAGCTATGGGTTTTCTTACCGGTAAGCGCATTCTGGTAACGGGCGTTGCCAGCAAACTTTCCATCGCCTACGGTATCGCGCAAGCAATGCACCGCGAAGGCGCTGAGCTGGCGTTCACCTATCAGAACGACAAACTGAAAGGCCGTGTCGAAGAGTTTGCCGCTCAACTGGGTTCCAGCATCGTGCTGCCATGTGACGTTGCGGAAGATGACAGCATCGAAAACCTGTTCAGCGAACTGGTTAAAGTCTGGCCGAAATTTGATGGCTTTGTTCACTCCATCGGCTTCGCACCGGGCGACCAGCTGGACGGCGACTATGTGAATGCAGTCACCCGTGACGGCTTCAAAATCGCTCACGACATCAGCTCTTACAGCTTTGTTGCGCTGGCTAAATCCTGCCGTGCCATGCTGAATCCGGGTTCTGCCCTGCTGACCCTGTCTTACCTGGGTGCTGAGCGCGCTATCCCGAACTACAACGTGATGGGTCTGGCTAAAGCTTCACTGGAAGCTAACGTCCGCTACATGGCGAACGCAATGGGTCCTGAAGGGATTCGCGTTAACGGTATTTCTGCAGGCCCCATCCGTACTCTGGCGGCTTCCGGCATCAAAGACTTCCGTAAAATGCTGGCACACTGCGAAGCGGTTACCCCGATTCGTCGTACCGTCACCATTGAAGATGTGGGTAACTCCGCAGCCTTCCTGTGTTCTGACCTGTCCGCAGGTATTTCCGGTGAAGTGGTCCACGTTGACGGCGGTTTCAGCATCGCCGCAATGAACGAACTGGAATTGAAATAATCTTCCATGCCCCCCAATCCTGGGGGGCATTTCTTTACCCTCAATCCTAAGATTGCATCGCGGCGGCAAGCGCATGCATCCTCCGCTCGAAATATGACGGGTATATGCCTTTCTGATATTTATTATCACCTAACAATCTTTCATCCCCCTCCCCGCTTACGCCAGGATAAAGCAGCGAAAAAGATCCGGCGTATCTGTGTAACGACGTGTCCGGATCGCCACTTTCAGACAAGGAACGACCATGGAACAACGCCGTTTTTCCGGCAAAAGCCACTGGTATCATGAAACGCAGTCGAGCGCACGTCAGCATCAGACGTTACCTCTCGTGCCGGAAGCCGCACGCGTAGAGGATCACTTTCTGCTCGATCTTTCATTACCGGCCGATGTGATTGAGGCGTGTCGTCGCTGGCTACTGCCAGCAAGAAAACTCTATGGCTTGCTTTTTCCCCAACGGGTCACGGTCAATCGCCTGCGTACCCTGAGTAACTATGACAGGCTGAGCACGGCGCTCACCGTGGCTCAGGTGTATGGCGTTCAGCGCCTGTGCAATCACTATGCAGCCCGACTCGCCCCGCTACCCGGCCCCGATTCCTCGCGTGAGAGCAATCGACGCCTGGCGCAGATTACCCAATATGCCCGCCAGCTTGCCGCTTCGCCGGACGTGATTGACGCACGCGCTCGCCAGCAGCTTGAGGATGTTGGTCTGACCGAATACGACATCATCCTGATGACACAAATCATTGGCTATGTCGGATTCCAGGCGCGTACGGTGGCAGGTTTCCAGGCGATGAACGGGCAGCCGGTACGCCTGATCCCCGGCATGGGAATGCAGCAAGAAGCCGCAGCGGCTAAATTTTCCGAACCTCAAGGCCAGTGGACTGCCGGGATTGAGGGCGTCGACCAGCGTATTGCCAGCACGCGCCAGCTTGAGTCGCTTGCCGCCTGGCAACCGCTTGAAGCATTTCGTCTGCTCGCGCCGGTGCTGGCTCACGAGTCTCCCGTGCTTGATGCCTTGGGAGAAATCTACAGCGGCGCGCGCGCAGAAATCCTCGATGACGAGGTGGCCGGGCTGATTGCGCTTTATAGTGCGAGAATTAATGGCAGTGTGCACTGCTTCAATGAAAGCTGGCAGCAGTGGACCGGCTCCGATGAACTGGCAGAAGCCGTGCGTAATGGCGAGCGCGTGTTGAAAAGACTTGGGCAAACCCGAGCTAAAGAAGGGACCCTGGCGGAGATTGTGCAGGTCCTGGCCTGTGCACCCGATCGCTTTAACGCCACGCAGTTTTCGTCTCTTCTGGCACTGGGCTTTGCCGCGCCAGGGGCGATCGGGCTGGTGGCCTGGTGTGCCTTATGTGGTTGGCTTAATCGCCTTAAAATTGCGCTGGGGGATGTGGCCTGACGGTTTCTCACAGCCGGGGGCTAAAAGCATAGCGTTCGCAGGGTATTTGCCCAAAGAGCGCTTGCTGCCACCCCCGGATTCGCGTAAAACTGTCAGCCGCTCTTTCAGCCACGAAAATAGAAAACTATGTTTCAGGATAACCCGCTGCTCGCGCAGCTAAAACAGCAACTTCATTCCCAAACACCTCGTGCGGAAGGTGTCGTGAAAGCCACGGAAAAAGGCTTTGGTTTCCTCGAAGTCGATGGGCAAAAAAGCTATTTCATTCCGCCGCCGCAGATGAAAAAAGTGATGCATGGCGATCGTATTATCGCCGTTATTCATACTGAAAAAGACCGGGAATCCGCAGAGCCGGAAGAGCTGGTTGAACCCTTCCTGTCGCGTTTCGTCGGCAGAATTCAGCGTAAAGATGACCGCCTCTCAATCGTTCCCGATCATCCGCTGATTAAAGACGTCATTCCTTGCCGCGCAGACCGTAGCGTTACCCATGATTTTAAAGAGGGTGACTGGGCCGTGGCTGAAATGCGTCGTCATCCGCTAAAGGGCGATCGGACGTTCTACGCAGAACTGACCCAATTCATTACCTTCGGTGACGATCATTTTGTACCCTGGTGGGTGACCCTGGCGCGTCACAATCTTGAAAAAGAAGCACCGAATGGCGTCGCCACGCAGTTGTTAGATGAAGGTCTGCAACGCACCGATCTTACCGCACTGGATTTTGTGACCATCGACAGTGCCAGCACCGAAGATATGGATGATGCGCTTTATGTTGAAGAGCGTGCCGACGGCAAACTGCAACTGACCGTCGCTATCGCGGACCCGACAGCCTGGATTGCTGAAGGCAGCGACATCGACAACCATGCTAAAATTCGTGCCTTCACCAACTATCTCCCCGGCTTCAACATTCCGATGTTGCCCCGTGAGTTGTCTGATGATCTCTGTTCCCTGCGGGCGAACGAAGTCCGTCCGGTCCTGGCCTGCCGCATGACCATCGACAACGAAGGCAGCATTGAAGACGACATTACCTTCTTTGCCGCAACCATCACATCGAAAGCCAAACTGGCTTACGACGATGTGTCTGACTGGCTGGAAAATAACGACGCCTGGCAGCCACCGAGCGATGCCATCGCTCAACAGGTTCGCCTGCTGCAGCGTGTTTGTCTGGCTCGCGCGCAGTGGCGTCAAACTCACGCACTGGTGTTTAGAGACCGCCCTGATTACCGCTTCATTCTCGGCGAAAAAGGCGAAGTGCTGAATATTGTGGCGGAACCCCGCCGCATTGCTAACCGTATCGTCGAAGAGTCAATGATCGCGGCAAACATCTGCGCGGCACGGGTTCTGCGTGACACACTCGGTTTCGGCGTTTACAACGTTCATATGGGCTTCGACCCCGCCAGCAGCGAACAGCTGGCTGCGTTGTTGAAAACCCATGGCATGCATGTTGATGCCGAAGAGGTGCTGACTCTGGCAGGCTTCTGCAAGCTTCGCCGTGAGCTGGATGCGCAGCCTTCTGGTTTCCTCGATAGTCGTATTCGTCGTTTCCAGTCGTTCGCAGAAATTAGCATTGATCCCGGCCCGCACTTTGGCCTTGGCCTCGAAGCCTATGCCACCTGGACCTCGCCGATTCGTAAGTATGGCGACATGATCAACCATCGGTTGTTGAAAGCCATCATCAAGGGTGAATCCATTGCACGTCCGCAGGCGGATACCACGGTGCAGATGACCGAACGTCGTCGTCTGAACCGTATGGCGGAGCGTGATGTCGGTGACTGGCTGTACGCACGTTATCTGCAGGATAAAGCCGGTACAGATGCCCGCTTCGCCGCTGAAATCATCGACATTAGTCGTGGTGGAATGCGTGTGCGTTTGGTTGATAATGGCGCCGTGGCGTTTATTCCCGCTCCTTTCATTCATGCCGTGCGTGATGAACTGGTGTGCAGTCAGGAAACAGGCACCGTACAGATCAAAGGTGAAGCCGTTTATAAAGTGACTGACGTTATTGATGTGACCATTGCCGAAGTGCGAATGGAAACACGTAGCGTTATTGCGCGTCCTGCCGTTTGATTATTATCTGATTCGCCCCCCTGGATTCTGGGGGGGCGTAATTTATGGATGCGATTCCACGAGCATTTCCTCTTTTATTCCCCCACAAATTGTGTAAACCCGCCACACTTAAAAATAACTGCGCGCGACGTCAGTGATTTGCTATGCAAATTTTACGCACCCGCTATATTTTTAAACAGAAGTCGTTTTATTATCAGACAGTAAGCAAAAATACGTTTTCCCCTGGTTCCCCCTTATGTACTGATGATTGTTCCGTCCTTGATACGTATCCGTTGCGCTTTTTGGTGGGTTGGGAGATAGCATGAAAGACTCGCAGGAACAGAACTTACTGTTTCGTTATTTGGGCTCTTACAGCCCCTTCTGGCGCCTGAGTGCAGACAGTAACGCCCTGCACTTTGCCCCTGATGAAGATTCGGATGTCAGTCAGGTGGTTACGCTTAGTGATGATCAAGCGTCACTACTGCGCCAGTTGACGGTGATTACTTCAAGCCTGACGATGCATCTGTCTTTGTTTGGTGATGATGTCCCCGTGCATCTCGTCGGGCGAAAAATCAATAAACAGGAATGGGCAGGCACCGCCTCTGCCTGGAACGATACCACTTCTGTTGCCCGCGATCTGGTGCAAGGGCTCTCTTTTGCTGAACAGGTGGTTTCCGAAGCGAACTCGGTCATCGTGATTGTTGATCGTAATGGCAGAATTCAACGCTTTAACCGTTTATGTGAAGAATATACGGGGCTGAAAGAGCATGAAGTCATCGGACAAAATGTCTTCACACTTTTTATGAGTCAGCAAGAGGCCGCAGCATCGCGGCAGAATATCTCTGAATTCTTTCGCAACGGCGCGTCTTATGAAGTTGAGCGCTGGATTAAAACCCGAAAAGGGCAACGCCTTTTTTTGTTTCGCAATAAATTCGTACATAGCGGCAGTGGGAAAAATGAAATTTTTCTCATTTGTTCGGGTACCGATATTACGGAAGAAAGACGGGCGCAGGAACGTCTGCGTGTTTTAGCTAATACCGACACGATTACCGGTCTTCCCAATCGCAATGCTATTCACGAATTAATCAGCAATGCCATTGAGAATCGTGGCGATACGCAAATAGGTATCGTCTACCTTGATCTGGATAATTTTAAAAAGGTGAATGATGCCTATGGTCATATGTTTGGCGATCAGCTTTTGCAGGCGGTGGCACTGGCCATTTTAAGCTGTCTGGATGAAGGTCAGGTGCTGGCAAGACTGGGCGGTGATGAGTTTCTCGTCCTGGCGACGAATTCGTCCCAGAGCGCGTTAGAGGCGATGGCCTCGCGGATTATTACGCGCCTGCGTCAACCGTTCCGTATCGGCCTGATTGAGGTCTACTCTGGCTGTTCGCTCGGGATCTCTCTTGCCCCTCAGCATGGAAACGATCGCGAAAGCCTTATTCGTAATGCCGATACCGCCATGTATATCGCTAAAGAGAATGGCCGTGGTAAGTTTTGTGTCTTTACGCCGGAAATGAATCAGCGCGTCTTCGAATATTTGTGGCTGGATACCAACCTGCGCAAGGCACTCGAAAAAGACCAACTGGTGATTCACTATCAGCCTAAAGTGACCTGGCGCGGCGAAGTACGTAGCCTGGAAGCGCTGGTGCGCTGGCAATCCCCCGAGCGAGGCTTAATTCCTCCCCTTGATTTTATTGCTTATGCGGAAGAATCCGGTCTTATCGTCCCACTCGGCCGTTGGGTCATGCTGGATGTGGTCAGACAGGTGGCGAAGTGGCGCGACAAAGGCATCAATCTGCGTGTGGCGGTCAACGTCTCAGCCCGCCAGTTAGCCGACCAGACTATTTTCAGCGACCTTAAGCAGGCCTTAAGCGATCTCAATTTTGAATACTGCCCGATTGATGTTGAATTAACGGAAAGCTGCCTGATTGAGAACGAAGATTTAGCGTTGTCCGTCATCCAACAGTTCAGCAAACTGGGTTCACAAGTGCACCTTGATGATTTTGGCACCGGCTACTCTTCACTTTCGCAACTGGCCCGTTTCCCGATTGACGCCATCAAACTCGACCAGTCATTCGTCAAAGACATCCATAAACAGTCGGTATCGCAGTCGCTGGTGCGTGCGATTGTTGCGGTCGCACAGGCGCTAAATTTACAGGTGATTGCCGAAGGGGTTGAAAGCGCGAAAGAAGACGCCTTTCTCACCAAGAACGGCGTCAATGAACGACAAGGATTTCTTTTTGCTAAGCCCATGCCCGCTGCCGTTTTCGAGCGATGGTATAAACGCTATCTGTCACGCAAATAAATCAACTGGCTTTGCTCATACTGGTCGCGGCATGCCGGTTCTGTAACTGAACCAGACGTTCCATATAGGCAATGTCTTTAGGCTCAAGACAGAATGCGGCATCCACCCAATCTTCGGTGATGTCCATTAATTCACTGCGCGGCAGTTGCATAACACGCTGGCGTGCACGCAACATAGCGCGTATGCCGTTGAGCCTGGGCTGCAACGTATCAATGAACGTGCGAACCGCCAGATAACCCTGGCCTGGCTCAAACAGTTGATCCACCAGCCCATGTTGCTCATACCATTCGGCCGTATGCGACTCACCTTTATAGATAAGTTCTTCAGCCAGTTTCATTCCCGAGCGACGGGCCACCAGCGAATAACCACCCATGCCAGGAAAGAGATTAAACGCTATTTCAGGGAAGCCGAGACGGGCATCGCGTTGTGCCAGAACAAAATGATGCGCCAGCGCCGCTTCAAATCCACCACCGAGCGCGCTTCCCTCGACCATCGCCAGGGAAATGGCGCCGGTATCAAACCCGCGTGAGGCGGCATGAACGCAATCCACGCACGCACGTGCATAGGCGCGCAGGGCTTCACGTCGTCCATTCTGGATGCACTCAACGAAAAAACCCAAATCCCCGCCGGTATTGTACATTCCGGGGACCAGTGAACCCGTAACCCAGAAATCGACCGCGAATCCTGCCTGACGAACGAGCCAGGAGGCATTCATTATCTCTTCAATTAACACGTGGTTAAAACAGGGTCGGGGCTGCGCTCGCAACATCATCCATACAGTGCGGCGCTCTTCTTCGTAATAGCAGGAAAGTTGCGTAAAACGTTCAGTGTCGGTAAAAATTTTGCACGTAGCCTGGTTGATAACTGTCATAGACTGGATCCTCCGGAAATAAAAGCGCGTAGTGCGCAATGCAAGACTAATCCAGTCGCAAACCGGGCAGAATGTAAGTTAGCGAATATATAATGGGTGCTTAGAATATTTTGAGATTTCGTTTTTCCGCTTCTCTTTTTACACTGTTTTCTGCATCATTCATTTTGTTAATTTTCAAACATAAAGGTGAAGCTATGGCCGACATTGACGTAAAGCAGCTGACCGGGCGGATCGATACCGTGCTGGATATTCTGGTTGCCGGTGACTACTCATCCGCCATTCGCAACCTGGAGATCCTCAAGGCGGAATTACAGCAAGTTGAAAGCGCCGGGCAGGAAGGCATTCCAGGAGCGCCTAAAACTCCCTGGGAAGTATAATTACGCTTCTTTCATCATCGCGTGTTCGTAGCGGTTCACTGATATGACTGACCTCAATCCTGATTCTACTAACGCTATAAGTTGTGCCTATGAATTCCCGACAACAACGTATTCTTCAGACGGTCATTGATAAAGGACGGATGAGCGTTTCAGAACTGGCAAAAATGACCGGCGTGTCCGAAGTTACCATCCGCCAGGATCTCAATACGCTCGAAAAAGAGAGTTATCTGCGACGTACACATGGTTATGCCGTCCCACTGGACAGCGATGATGTCGAAACGCGAATGATGAACAACTACACCGTGAAGCGTGAACTGGCTGATTTTGCCGCATCCCTGGTCAGCGAAGGCGAAACGGTCTTTATCGAAAACGGCAGTTGTAATGCCCTGCTCGCACGCCGCCTCGGCGAACAACGGGATATAACCATTATCACCGTCAGCAGCTATATCGCCCATCTGCTGAAGGATGCGCTTTGTGAGGTGATTCTTCTGGGCGGGATTTTTCAGAAGAAGAGCGAGAGTATGGTCGGTCCGCTGACCCGGCAGTTCGTCCAGCAAGTGCACTTCAGCAAGGCCTTCATCGGTATTGACGGCTGGCAGCAGGAAACCGGATTTACCGGGCGTGACATGATGCGTACGGATGTGGTGAACGCGGTGCTGGAAAAGGGCTGTGAGGCAATTGTGTTGACCGACAGCTCAAAATTCGGTGCGGTGCATCCCTATACGCTCGGTGCTGGTAACCCCTTCAATCGCGTGATTACCGATGCGCGTCTGCCTGCCGAAGCGCATACACAACTGCAACAATCAGGTCTGGTGGTCAATCTCGTTGAGTGCCCCGTCTCTGCTTAAGTGACAACGCCCGCCCCGGCGGGCTATCCCTTTCATATCTGAGATTATTCCGACCTTTTAATTAAGACTTTTTACCCTGCCGCTTCGTGGGTTCAAACGTAAAATTATTTGTAGCGATATAACAGGAAGTGACAGTCACACACGTGATATTAGCAACACCTGCGCAACAAAGGTTTGACGGAAAGTCTTTCGGTGGCGCCACAACGGCTATACTCAAAGAGAACACTTTTCCGTGAATCAATCATTCAGGAGAAAGTATGATGATGTTATCAAGTAAAAAAGTCGCTACAGCTATGCTGGCAATTACTCTCGCTATGTCTCTGAGCGCGTGCGGACACTGGTCTAAACGTGATCGAAATACGGCTATCGGCGCTGGCGCTGGTGCACTGGGCGGTGCTGTCTTAACAGACGGTAGCACGCTGGGTACATTAGGTGGTGCAGCCGTTGGTGGTATTGTTGGTCACCAGGTTGGTAAGTAATTCATTCAGAACGGCATCTACACTTTTATAACGATTTTTTTGTTACAGGTCTGAGCAATGAATAAAAAAGGGTAACGTTATATACGTCGCCCTTTTTTTATTGCCCAAACGCAGCGTTTATCCGCCTGCCAGTTTTACCTTCATCCCTTTTGCTTCCAGCAAGGTTTTCAGTAAATCACGTTTGTCACCCTGAATTTCGATCACACCCTCTTTCAGCGCACCACCGCAGCCACACTTCTTTTTCAACTCTGCGGCAAGTGCCGTAAGGGTCGCATCATCAGCATCAATGCCGGTTATCAGGCAAACACCTTTCCCTTTACGACCACTGGTCTGACGCTGGATACGCACCACGCCATCCCCTTTCGGACGTTCAGTCGGTTTTTTTTCTTCTGCGATGCGACCGGATTCAGTGGAGTAAACCAGTCGGCTGTTATTGTCGCTCATTATGCGCTCCGCACCAGTGAGGCGTTAATGTCACGTAAAGTCTGCGCCGGCTCGGTGGACTGGGTGACAGGACGGCCGATAACCATATAGTCGACACCGGCCGCCAGCGCCTGTTCGGGCGTCATGATACGACGCTGATCGCCCGCCGCGCTGCCTGCCGGGCGGATGCCAGGGGTCACCAGTTTGAATGACTGGCCAAACGCGTCTTTAAAGCGTACGGCTTCTTGCGCTGAACATACAACGCCATCAAGGCCACATTGTTGGGTTAATGAGGCCAGACGCTCGGCATGCTCTGCCGGTGAGGCCGTAATGCCCAGTCCGGCGAGATCGCTGGCTTCCATACTGGTTAGCACAGTGACCGCAATCAGCAAGGGGGCATCTTTACCAAACGGCAACAAAGCTTCTTTAGCTGCGGTCATCATCCGCGCACCACCGGAGGCGTGCACATTGACCATCCAGACCCCGAGATCGGCGGCCGCTTTTACCGCATGGGCCGCGGTATTAGGAATATCATGAAATTTCAGGTCGAGGAAAACATCAAACCCGCGTTGTTGCAGGTCGCGTACCAGATTGGGGCCGAAAAGCGTGAACATCTCTTTGCCCACTTTCAGGCGGCAATCGCGCGGATCGATGCGGTCAACAAAAGCGAGAGCGTTGTCGCGGTTATCATAATCAAGGGCAACAACAACCGGAGAGGTCGTTTTAGCGCGGGAAACAGATGGAGCTGTAGTCGTCATGGTGAGACCTTCTGAGATAAGGGCACCCGCTCAGGCGCAATGAATAAACGGCGTGCATTCTACCTGCGAGGAGACCGAAATGACAGGTTCCATTACACCCTGCTTAACGATGCGCGCAGTGAGGTGGAGGAAAACATTGAACAATAGATAGTATGTTGTAACTAAAGCAAGCAGTTTTAAAAAATCACTGGCCGTCTAAACCTCGGATGGGCTTAACGGTGGACCATGCGCGACACGACGGGCAATGCCAGTACATGGTATAGGCGGTAAATCCGCATTTATGGCAGCGGTAGCGAGGCTTGCTACGGATCTGCTCCCCGACCATTTCACGCAGCACCATCAGGCTCTCTTTTGCGCGCCCTTCTTCCGCTTCATTAAGGTGATAATCCATCAGCTTATGAAACACACGCATCGTTGGATGGCGCTGTAGCTGACGCGTTACATAGCCCTGCGCAGAGTCCTGGCCTTCGCGTTGCTCCATGATTTCGGCCAGCATCAAATCGGCCGTAGCCCCGGTATTCTCCTCCACACAACGCTGGAGGAATGCCGCCCATTCGTCATGTTTGCCGAGATGTTGATAGCACACCTGAAGCATTTCCAGCGTTTCGCTGACCAGTTCTTTGTCCTGGTCGATTACCCGTAACAGGCACTCTTCCGCTTTGGCATACTCCCCTTTGGCCATATGCACGCGTCCCATCATAATCGACACGCGCGGACTGTCTCTGTCTGCGGCAGCGCCTTTTTTCAGCAACGCCATGGCGCGATCAAGCTCATCATTGCCCATCTGCTGCAATGCCAGCTCACAGTAAAAATGGGCAATTTCACCGCGCTGTTTGTCTTTGCCAAGTTTGACGAGCTTTTCCGCCACATCAATGGCTTTTTGCCATTCACTGGTGGCCTGATAAATTTGCAACAGCTGTTGCAAGGCGCCGATACGAAAATCGGTTTCGTCCACCAACTGGTTGAACATATCCTCCGCGCGGTCATACATCCCTGCTGCCATGTAGTCACGGCCCAGTTGCTGTACGGCGAGAAGACGCTGGTCATAGGAAAGGGAAGCGCTCTCCATCAAGGTTTGATGGATACGAATCGCTCTATCGACCTCCCCTCTGGAGCGGAAGAGGTTGCCGAGTGTCAGATGCGCTTCAACGGTGCCGGTATCCTCTTTTAACATCTCAAGGAACAGGTCGACGGCTTTATCCTGTTGGTTACTGAGCAGCAGGTTTACCCCGGCCACGTAATCACGTGAAAGCCGGTTGGCCTCATCTTGCTTGTTTTGTTGAGCATTTCTGCGCCCCATGTACCAGCCATAGGCCGCGGCAACGGGTAGCAGCAGAAACAACAGCTCCAACATAGACGGTTATTCCTTCACCACAGCGGTACCGGTATGTACCTGGACATCGGCAGCCGGGGCAAGCTTCTGCTCAAGACGCTTAATCTTGCGCTCCGCACGCGCCAGCGAGACGCGTACGCGCAGCCAGAACAGCCCACAAATCAGCCAGCCAATGGCAAAGCCTGCTGCGAAGAGCACTGCCAGTAATGTGGAGATCCGATATTCACCCTGAGCGAGCAGATAGTTGAACGTCACCTGTTGATCGTTTTGGGCACCCAGCGTGACGGAAACGACAAAAATCGCCAGGACCAGTAAGAAAATGAGTAAATATTTCACATTACTTCCCGTTATGTGGTTGTGAGCGAGTAAATTATATTCAACCGACTGCATCCAGCCTTATAAACTACCATTTTAGCGCCTGGTGCGAAACGGAAATGCGTGATGCATCATAGTGATTTAGGGGCATTATGACAGATTTCAACTCTCCTGCTCCCTTTCTGCTATTTCATGTTTCTCTGCGGTTGGCGGAGTAAGAGGTCCACATAGCTTTTCCGCAAGCCAGGTTGCAATAATGACCAATATTGCGGAGATGAGCGTGGCGACCACCAAATCGCGTGGCCAGTGCATGCCCAGCACAAGACGACTACCCATTACCCCTGTCGCCCAGGCCAGCAACAGCGCGATTGTCCATGTGCGTCGGCGGGGCCACAATAATCCCACGCCTAACAGTGCCCAACTGGCTGCAAACATGGTGTGGCCGGAGGGAAACGCAAAACCGGTCTCTTTCTGCCAATGTTTACGCAGAAAATGCGGAACGTTCTGTTGATCGGTGAGTTGTTCTTTCACCAGGTGGCCGCGATCCTTGCGTTTGAGGCTATAAAAATCGTCCGCTTTCACATCGTGTGCCTTTTCCAGCCACAGCACAAAAGGACGGGGCTCCTGCACGCGATCTTTCACCCAGGATTTGACCCCCTGCCCGGCCAAAATAGCGCAACCGAGAATCACAAATAGCACCAGTGCCGCCTTCAGGCGAAAACGCAGACACCACAGGAACCAGCCAAACAGGGCAACATGCGTGATGATGCCCCAGGGCTGCGTCACCGTTTCAGTTATCCAGTATGCGGCGCGTAAGAATTCAGTGTTCGCGCCTGGCTGCCAGCGCCAACCAGAAACCCATACCACGATGGGCATGATCATTAATATTCCCGCACCCGCCGTGGTACGTTTTGCAATCGCCCGCATGATCTCTCCTTTCGTTCGAGCCACAATAATAACCGAAAAATAACATTTCTGTTTAAACTGCCGTATTTGTGCGTTTAATCAGCGATGTGTCAGCAGGTGGTTAGTGATGTAAAGCGCATTGTGGCAAAATAGCGGAATACATAAGGCTGCCAATAACGGCCAATATAATCTGGAGAATCACATGCAGCTTAAACGCGTGGCAGAAGCCAAACTGCCGACCCCGTGGGGCGATTTCCTGATGGTGGGTTTTGAAGAACTGGCAACCGGGCA
>DFPL01000268.1:6932-9212 GCA_002377245.1 Enterobacteriaceae bacterium UBA3516 | reverse complement strand
GACTCGTTAGGGATGACGGTACAAGGTCATGATTCCACCCTGCCCGTAACGGTAGACGACATTGCCTATCATACCCGCGCCGTCCGCCGGGGTGCCCCGAACTGCCTGTTGCTGGCTGACCTGCCCTTTATGGCTTACGCCACCCCCGAGCAGGCCTTTGAAAACTCGGCGGCGGTGATGCGTGCCGGGGCCAACATGGTCAAAATCGAAGGGGGCCGCTGGCTGAGCGACACGGTGAAAATGCTCACCGAACGTGCCGTACCGGTATGTGGACACCTTGGGCTAACCCCGCAGTCCGTCAATATCTTCGGCGGTTATAAAGTGCAGGGCCGTGGCGAGGATGCCGCGCAAACGCTATTTGATGATGCACTGGCGCTGGAAGCCGCAGGGGCTCAGCTTCTGGTGCTGGAGTGCGTCCCGGTTGAACTGGCAAAACGCATCACCGAGGCGCTGACAATCCCAGTGATTGGCATTGGCGCAGGTAACGTGACCGACGGACAGATTCTGGTGATGCATGATGCCTTTGGTATCACTGGCGGCCATATCCCTAAATTTGCCAAAAACTTCCTCACACAAGCCGGTGACATGCGCGCTGCCGTGCGCCAGTATGTTGCCGACGTTGAGTCCGGTGTCTATCCGGGCGAAGAACACAGTTTCCATTAAGGAGTGTCGTTGTGTTGATTATCGAAACGCTACCGCTGCTGCGCCAGCATATCCGCCGTTTACGTCAGGAAGGCAAACGCATTGCGTTAGTGCCCACCATGGGTAACCTGCACGACGGGCATATGACGCTGGTCGATGAAGCTAAAGCGCGTGCGGATGTTGTGGTGGTCAGTATTTTCGTCAACCCGATGCAGTTCGATCGTGCAGACGATTTGGCGCGCTATCCGCGTACGTTGCAGGAAGATTGTGAAAAGCTCAACAAACGCAAAGTGGATTTCGTTTTTGCTCCGGCGTCGGCGGATATCTACCCTGCTGGTACGGATACGCAGACCTTTGTCGACGTGCCGGGCATCTCCACCATGCTGGAAGGGGCCAGCCGTCCGGGTCATTTCCGCGGTGTTTCCACTATCGTCAGCAAGCTTTTCAACCTTGTGCAGCCGGACGTCGCCTGCTTTGGGCAAAAGGATTACCAGCAGTTAATGCTCATCAGCAAAATGGTTGCCGATATGGGGTATGACATTGAGATCGTCGGCGTCCCCACCGTGCGCGCAAAAGATGGTCTGGCGCTGAGCTCCCGTAATGGCTACCTCACCGCCGACCAGCGTAAAATCGCGCCTGGCTTAAGCAAAGCGATGAATGGCATGGCCGCCAAACTCCGCGCGGGCGACCGTAATTTTGAAGAGATGATTGCCATCGCTGAGCAGGCGCTCAACGACGGCGGTTTCCGCGCTGACGATATGCAGATTCGCGATGCCGACACGCTGATGCCGGTAACCGGCAGCAGCAAACGTGCGGTAATTTTGATGGCCGCCTGGCTCGGTCAGGCGCGTTTAATCGATAATACGGTAGTGGATTTGGTGTAGTAGACTTTGGTTGAAAATCGGGCAATACTCCCGCTCTGACACTCCCTGCGCCAGCGCTGGCGCGGGGAAATGCAAGGGTGAATCGCAGGGAGCTGCCCTTCCTTTAGCATTTATTATCAGTAACAAAGGTTCAATTTATGATTCGCACTATGCTGCAAGGCAAGCTCCACCGCGTCAAAGTGACTCAGGCTGACCTGCATTACGAGGGTTCCTGCGCCATTGACCAGGATTTCCTTGAGGCGGCTGGTATTCTGGAATACGAAGCCATTGATATCTACAACGTGACCAACGGTAAGCGTTTTTCAACTTATGCCATTGCCGGTGAGCGTGGCTCACGCATTATTTCGGTTAACGGCGCGGCGGCACACTGCGCGGATGTCGGCGATATTCTGATCATTGCCTCCTACGTCACCATGCCCGATGAGCAGGCACGTAGCTGGCAGCCCAAAGTGGCCTATTTCGATGGCGACAATGAAATGAAACGCACCGCCAAAGCGGTACCGGTGCAGGTGGCATAAGCCATCCGAGGGGTAGCGCATCATTGCCCCAATCAGGAGTTAGAAGGCGTTATAGGTGCAGTCAGTTTGGCCCCCCCGGGCTGAGGAATCGCCAGTAATATTACGTTTTACAGCGATAACGCCGCGCAATGAGAATACAACAGTTAAAGCGATGGCAGGGTCCGGCTGAAAATCGACGAAGCGTATCCGTAAGGCCGGGGCGACGCGCAGGGAGGTTACCTTCGCCCGTCCCCGAT
>DFPL01000268.1:0-6835 GCA_002377245.1 Enterobacteriaceae bacterium UBA3516 | reverse complement strand
GTGCTCGCATTTTTTGTGGGGATCCCTCAGCCCCTAAGGGCAAAATGGCAAATAAGATAGCCTTCTACCCCTGATTTTATCCCTGAGGTTGATTACTGATTAACCTCGACATCTCTTCCAGCGAATCGGTTCTTAAAATATATAACCGCTTTAGCAGCATCGGGTTATCTCCCGGCTTCACCTTTCCGCGTACCGTGGTTACCGCCAGATGGAAACCTGCGTCTTCTGCCGCTTGTACGGCTTTATCGTTATAGCCGCCAAAGGGATAGGAGAGGAACCAGACATGGGTATTAAACTGAGACAGCGCACGGCGTGAGTGCTTGAAATCCATCAGGATATTTTCATAGCTGCGGCTGAGTAAAATCGGATGTCTGGCATCATCTACCCGGTGAAGAAAGTGTGTATGCGACTGAAAATCGAACACGCTGGCAATCTGGTTTAATTCTGAGACGCTCATAAACTGCAAAGACTTCGGGTCCCATGTCTGTGGGCGCAGTTTGATGCGGGACGAAATGATAAAAGCGGTCGCTTTGAAACCGTATTCCTTCAGCACCGGATACGCATAACGGCTAACCGATTTCAGGCCATCATCAAAAGTGATGACGACGGAACGAGCCGGTAGGTTCATACGGTTTCGTACATATCCTTCCAGTTGATACATGCTCAGGGTGGTATAGCCCTGGTCACGCAGCCAGGTCATCTGGTTGGTAAATGCGCGCATGGATGTGGTGGTGGAAGTATGGCGAAAACGGGTGTTCTCTTCATCATGCAGAATATGGTGATAGGTCAGCACCGGAATACCATTATCTTCCTGCGCATCCAGACTGCTTATCCATGCCAGACGATCGCCAACACGCACCTGAAACCAGGTTTGATTCAGCCTGTCCTTGAGTTTACTGATAATAGGGTAGCGAAGATTGGCGGCCAGTACGCCGAAAGGCGTGCTCTTGATATCTGCCGCGTTGTACATCGGCGTGTCCTGCCAGGTAATCAGGTTCTGGTTGCTGAGCGGCTTATTGAGGTCGCCCAGGCTGTCTTCCACCCGCTCATTTCCCCGCAGCGTGCCCAGGTGACCTTTATCTATCCAGGCATGACCAAAGCCAAAACGAAACGCGTAGTAGTCCTCAACGCCAGGCTCCACGGCGATAATTTGCCCGGCGCGGATATGACCGACCGTGACGACGTTATTGCCGATTTGCCCCCAGATATCTGCATCCTCAGTGACCTGCATATAGCGTGCGGGCTCAGGATTATCACTGACCAGACGAGCTGAGGCCGCACAGGAAAAAAAGAGCAGAACAATGATGAATAAACGAGGCATCAGACCAACCGAACGGTAAAAAATTGGCGGTATTGTAACAAAAGAAAAATCAATACCAATGACTATTTTTCGTACAAATCATGCAGTAATACAAAGGGCGGGTTCTTTTGCTGCTGATGCCAGAGGCTGCTTACCGTCGGTCCGCCTCTCTTCACCATCTCATCGCGAAAATCACTGCTGCTGAATGTTTCTCGTAGCGGATACAACGCCAGCAGCAAGGCACTGTCGACGCCGGAAATGACTTCGCAATTATCGTGCTTATGGCTCAACAGGGCCGCAGCCCGGTAGGGTGGCGCACCGGTAATATCGGTAAGAAAGACAACGCCATCACCCGAATCTGTTTCATGCAGCGCATCACACATCATCCGGCTTAGCATATTGGTGCTTAACCCACGATGAAAGTTAACCGCCCGGCATTGCACCAGCGGCGCAAACTGCGCTTCCAGATCGTTTAACAGTTCCTGCGCCCGCTCATCATGGCAAGCAATAACCCATCCCAGCATACCTGTCTCCTTAGCTGACTTGCAGTTTAGCTAAGTGACCCTCAGTCGTCGGTGACAGATATCATAGAATAGCGGAGCGGGAAGGCCCGGCGAACAACGCCCGCCGGGCAGAGAGAATCAGCTACGCAGGCCACGACCACGCTGGATTAGGTACCAGCAAAGGCCATAAAACACGACGATAAAGACCGCCAGAACGCCAACGGTAGTAAACAGGGGCACATCGGTGATACCGAGGAAACCAAAGCGGAACCCGCTGATCATATAAACGATAGGGTTCAGGTGCGACAAGGTTTGCCAGATGGGTGGCAGCAGCGTTAGCGAGTAGAATACGCCGCCCAGATAGGTCAGTGGCGTCAGCACAAAGGTAGGGATCAGGCTGATGTCATCAAAGGTGGTGGCAAACACGGCGTTCAGTAATCCCGCCAGCGAGAACAGCACCGCGGTCAACAGCAGCGTTAAGGCGACAAACACCCACGAGTGTACCTGGAACGGCACGAAAAACAGCGATACGGCAGTGACCAGCACCCCGACGCAAATCCCGCGCGCAACGCCGCCGCCAACGTAACCAATGATAATGACATGCGTTGGCACCGGTGCCACCAGCAGTTCCTCAATGTTGCGCTGGAATTTAGCGCTGAAAAATGAGGAAGCGACGTTAGCGTAGGCGTTGGTGATCACCGCCATCATGATGAGCCCTGGCACAATAAACTGCATGTAGGTAAAGCCATGCATTTCACCGATGCGCGAACCAATCAGGTTGCCGAAGATGATGAAGTAGAGCGTCATGGTAATGACGGGCGGCACCAGGGTCTGGATCCAGATACGCATGAAGCGCTGGATCTCTTTATGCCAGATACTTTTGAGCGCGACCCAATAAAGCTGCATCATGCGCGATCTCCTTTTTTATCGTGAACCAGCGCGACGAACAGCTCTTCCAGACGGTTAGCCTTGTTACGCATACTTAATACCTGAATCCCCTGCGCACTTAACTGGCTAAACACGCTGTTAATCCCCTGCTCACGCAGCACTTCCACTTCAAGCGTCGACGTATCCACCAGCCTGTAATCGTAGCCTTCAAGTTTGGGTAACGGGCTTTTACTGGCCAGATCGAGGATAAAGGTTTCCGATTTCAGCTTCGCCAGCAGCGACTTCATCGAGGTATTTTCGACCAATTCACCGCTTTGAATGATGCCGATGTTACGGCACAGCATCTCCGCCTCTTCCAGATAGTGCGTAGTGAGGATAATGGTGGTGCCTTTATCATTGAGATCTTTGAGGAATCCCCACATGGAACGACGCAGCTCGATATCCACACCAGCTGTGGGCTCATCAAGAATAAGCAGTTTAGGCTCGTGCATTAGCGCACGTGCAATCATCAGGCGGCGTTTCATCCCCCCTGATAACATTCGCGCACGTTCGTTGCGTTTTTCCCACAGATCGAGCTGTTTAAGGTATTTTTCGCTGCGTTCCAGCGCGTCCTTACGCTCAACGCCGTAATAACCGGCCTGGTTCACGACGATTTGCTGAACGGTCTCAAAGGGGTTGAAGTTGAACTCTTGTGGCACCAGGCCAAGCTGGCGTTTGGCATTGACGACATCTTTTTCAAGGTCGTAACCAAAGACACTGACCCGACCAGAAGTTTTATTCACCAGCGAACTGATGATGCCGATAGTGGTGGATTTGCCCGCGCCGTTAGGCCCCAGGAGGGCATAAAAATCACCCGCTTCTACTTTAAGATCAATACCCCGCAGCGCATGGACGCCGCCCGGATAGGTTTTTTTAAGCTGCTCAAGCTCCAGTGCAATGGTCATGAATTTTCACTTACCTTTTTTCTTACACTCGAATGTGTGGTTTAAAAAAAAATGGAGTTGACCTATATTAGCGCAACGCACTTCTTTAGTTACAGGTCGTTAACTTCCATGAAAGACATAGATACACTCATCAGCAACAATGCACTATGGTCAAAAATGCTGGTGGAAGAGGATCCAGGATTCTTCGAAACGTTGGCGCAGGCACAAAAGCCGCGCTTTCTATGGATTGGATGTTCTGACAGTCGCGTTCCTGCCGAGCGTCTCACTGGTCTGGAACCAGGTGAACTTTTTGTACACCGAAATGTTGCAAACCTGGTCATTCACACCGACCTTAACTGCCTCTCCGTTGTGCAGTACGCGGTCGACGTACTGGAAGTTGAGCATATCATTATTTGTGGCCACTACGGCTGCGGCGGTGTGCAGGCTGCGGTAGAAAACCCGGAACTGGGGCTGATTAACAACTGGCTGCTGCACATTCGTGATATCTGGTTCAAACACAGCGCACTGCTCGATGAAATGCCGGAGGAGCGTCGTCTGGATACGCTTTGCGAGCTGAACGTCATGGAACAGGTTTATAACCTCGGCCACTCGACAATTATGCAGTCAGCCTGGAAACGTGGTCAGAAAGTGGCGATTCACGGCTGGGCGTATGGTATTCACGATGGTTTGTTGCGTGACCTGGAAGTGACAGCAACTGACCGCAGCGTGCTCGAACAGCGTTATCGCCAGGGTGTATCAAACCTCAGCAAGAAACACATCAATCACAAGTAATGCTTTCAAGCCGGTGTTATGCCGGCCTGTAAAACGAAGCCGGGTTAATCCCGGCTTTTTTGTGCCTATTCGTCCAGCATCACCACTTTGCCGACATACGGCAGGTGACGGTAGCGCTGGGCGTAGTCAATGCCATACCCCACCACAAATTCATCAGGAATGGAGAAGCCGATATACTCCACTTCTACCTGCACTTCACGGCGTGAAGGCTTATCAAGCAGCGTACAGATGGAGAGCGATTTCGGCTCACGCAGGCTCAGAATTTCACGCACTTTCGAGAGCGTGTTACCCGAGTCGATAATATCCTCGACGATCAGAACGTCTTTACCACGAATATCTTCATCCAGGTCTTTGAGGATTTTCACATCGCGGGTGGTGGACATGCCGCTGCCGTAGCTGGAAGCGGTCATAAAATCGACTTCATGAGGGACCTGCACCTCACGGCACAGGTCGGCCATGAACATGAACGAACCGCGCAGCAGGCCTACCAGCACCATTTCGCTGCCGCTGTCCTGGTAATGTTCGGTGATTTGACGACCCAGTTCCGCGATACGCGCTTTGATCTCGGCTTCCGGGATCATCACTTCAACAGTATGTTTCATTTTACTAACCGTATGTTTTTATAACGAATTTCTCAATGCCGATGGCTTCACGTCCGGCATCGCTACATAAGCCCTGAAGTATACCAGCAAATGGATCCGCCTGGCGCATCTGTTCATAAAAGCCAGATTTGTGATTCCGATCACACTTGTTAAGTCCTATAATTAATTGCTATCAAAAAATTAACAAACTTAAAGAGTACTTTTTATGGCGGAAACAAAAGTTCAACCTTCACGGTTACTCGTGAAGCTAACAGCGCTGTTCGCAGCCTTATGCGGGCTTTACCTGCTCATAGGTGGAGTCTGGCTGGTAGCCATTGGGGGTTCCTGGTACTACCCGATTGCTGGCGTAGTGATGCTGGGTGTCGCCCTGATGTTATGGCGCAGTAAACAATCGGCACTGTGGCTTTATGCCGCCCTGCTGCTTGCCACGATGATCTGGGGCGTCTGGGAGGTCGGCTTCGACTTCTGGGCCTTGACCCCGCGTAGCGATATTCTGGTCTTCTTCGGTATCTGGCTGATCCTGCCTTTCGTCTGGCGTCGACTGTTCGTGCGTTCCGGCGGGGCGGTGACTGCTCTGGTCGTGGCGCTGCTGATCAGCGGTGGCATCCTGACCTGGGCGGGTTTCAACGATCCGCAGGAAGTAAAAGGTACACTGAGTGCCGACGCTACCCCGGCGGCAGCCATCTCTGAGGTCGCAGATGGCGACTGGCCTGCCTACGGTCGTAACCAGGAGGGCCAACGTTACTCGCCACTGAAGCAGATCAATGCCGATAACGTACACAAGCTGAAAGAGGCCTGGGTATTCCGTACTGGCGATCTGAAGTTACCGACCGACCCGGGCGAACTGACCAACGAAGTTACCCCGATTAAAGTCGGCAACATGCTGTATCTCTGTACCGCTCACCAACGTCTGTTTGCACTGGATGCGGCTACCGGTAAAGAGAAATGGCACTACGATCCGCAGCTTAAACCTAACTCCTCGTTCCAGCACGTAACCTGTCGTGGCGTCTCTTACCACGAAGCGCGTGCCGATAATGCCAGCCCGGAAGTCATTGCTGATTGTCCGCGCCGCATTATGCTGCCAGTGAACGATGGTCGCCTGATTGCCCTCAACGCTGAGACCGGCAAGCTGTGCGAAACCTTCGCCAACAAAGGTATCCTGAATCTGCAGACCAACATGCCGGATCAAACTCCGGGTCTGTATGAGCCAACTTCTCCGCCGATCATCACCGATAAAACCATCGTGATCGCCGGGTCGGTAACGGATAACTTCTCTACCCGCGAAACCTCCGGTGTAATCCGTGGTTTTGACGTTAACACCGGTAAGCTGCTGTGGGCCTTTGACCCGGGTGCGAAAGATCCAAACTCCATCCCGTCGGATGAGCACACCTTTACCTTCAACTCACCGAACTCCTGGGCGCCAGCCGCCTATGACGCGAAGCTGGATCTGGTCTATCTGCCGATGGGCGTGACCACGCCAGATATCTGGGGCGGTAACCGCACACCGGAACAGGAACGTTATGCCAGCTCCGTACTGGCGCTGAACGCCACCACCGGGAAACTGGCATGGAGCTACCAGACCGTTCACCACGATCTGTGGGATATGGATCTGCCGTCCCAGCCGACGCTGGCTGACATCACCGTTAACGGCCAGACCGTACCGGTAATCTACGCCCCGGCGAAAACCGGTAATATCTTTGTACTGGATCGTCGTAACGGCCAGCTTGTCGTGCCGGCACCGGAAAAACCGGTTCCGCAGGGCGCAGCGAAAGGCGATTACGTTACTAAAACCCAGCCGTTCTCTGATCTGAGCTTCCGTCCGAAGAA